>WFPT01000163.1 GCA_015487365.1 Aquificaceae bacterium | reverse complement strand
TCCTTTTGGTTTTTTACGTAATTAAATATTAGAAACAGGGTAATACCTAAGGCAATTAATAAAAGGATTAAAACTGTTTTCAGTTTCCCTTTACCCATTTATGAGCTTTTCTACCTTTTGAAGTATTTTTTGGGTCATTTCCTTGGTTCCCACCTCCTTATCCCCCCTTGAATATATGTCGGGAGTTCTATAACCTTCCTTTAAGGTTTCATCTACCGCATCCTCTATAAGCTTTTTGGCGGGCTCAAAGCCGAAGCTGTATTCCATCATAAGGGCCACGGAAAGGATTGTTCCTATGGGATTGGCTATTCCCTTACCCGCAATATCGGGTGCGGAGCCATGGACAGGCTCGTAAAGGGCGTAACGCTCCCCAACACTCGCAGAAGGTAGCATCCCCAAGCTTCCACTTATTACCCCCGCTTCATCAGAGAGTATGTCCCCAAATATGTTTCCCGTAACGATTACGTCAAAGCTACTGGGCCTCCTTATAAGTTGCATGGAGCAATTATCCACGTATAGGTGCTCTACCTCAACATCCTTAAAGTTTTCCCTTTCACTATTTACTACATCCCTCCAAAGCTTGCTAACCTCTAAGACGTTTGCCTTATCCACGGAAGTGAGTTTTTTCCTCCTCCTTTGGGCTAACTTAAAGGCAACCCTTACAACCCTCCTTATCTCCTCTTCCGAGTAATACATGGTGTTTATACCATACTTTATTCCGTTTTTTGTAAAAATGCCCCTCGGCTCACCGTAGTAAATTCCAGAAGAAAGCTCCCTTACCACCACCAAATCCGTTCCCCTTACCACTTCCTCCTTTAAGGGTGAAGAGGAAATTAAGCCTTCAAAGACTTTAACGGGTCTTAAATTGGCAAAGAGGTTTAACTCCTTCCTTATCCTTAAAAGTCCCTTCTCGGGTCTCCTGTCGGTTGGTAGGTCGTCCCACTTTGGCCCCCCAACCGCTCCCAACAAAACCGCATTAGAGCTCTTACACAGTTTTAGAGTTTCTTCGGTAATGGGCTCTCCAAACTTGTCTATGGACTGTCCCCCTATTATACCCTCTACCAGCTCCAAGTCAAAGTTAAATATTTGGCAAACCTTCTTTAATACCTCTAAGGCACTCTCTACTACCTCAGGACCTATTCCGTCCCCCCTTAAAACGCAAACCCTCATCCTTAAAAGACCAAGCCCAAGACCGCGTAAATTCCCGAAAAGCTTAGGTTTGCCTTAATGTTGTTTTGGTCCAGTTTTAGGTTCTCAGACCTATAACCTAAACCTACATAAAACAAGGGTAAGGGAGTTAGTCTCGCTTCCAAATTCCACTCGTTGTAGGAGTTTTTACCTAAGGAAATTATCCTAAGCTCTCCCCTTACCTTAAAGAGCAAGGGAGGGTTTAATTCTAAGGCCAAATACCCCATGGGTATTGGAATGTTAGATATTTTTGCACTCTCTGAGAGGTTTGTGGTTTTGTCCTTTAATGTGGCCTCATAAGAAAGCAGTCTTACGTTTATTCCAAACTCTGGTTTTAACATACCCAAGGTTATAAAGGAGGGAAGACCCCAGTAGAGGGTGAGGTCGGTTTTGGCAACTTTTAGGGTAGTTTCAAGTTGTGTCCCAACGGTGAAGGTCTTGTTCCCGTAATTTACGGTTTGACTTGTAGTTTTGGTCCCCTTAAAGGTTTGGTCGGTCCTTTGGAGGTAAAGGTTTGGGACTATGGGTATAAAGTGCTCAAACCTGAGGCGGTAAATTAAGGGATTGGAGCTTTTTAGACCTAAGTTGTTTTTAAGGTCAAGGTTTGTCCCACCCTTGTAGCTCAAAGAGCCGGAGGGACTAAGGCTGGCAAAACCTACGCTAACGTCCAAGTCAATACCCGGGACCACTCCAAAGCAAAGACCCAAAAACCCCAATAAAGCTAAAACCTTTCTCATAATTCCCCTATTTTATCACAAAACTAAAACTTTGTATTCCTCCTTTCTATCTATGCCCTTCAAGTTTTCGGGGAGACGGTTTATATCCTCCAAGAACCTTTCCCTTAGCTGTTTTAGGGTGGGAAAGTTATAAACCAGTTTCCCTTCCCTTATTATAGTCTTTACCAAGGCCTCACCTTCCCTCTTTTGGTCAAACTTTACC
>WFPT01000162.1 GCA_015487365.1 Aquificaceae bacterium | reverse complement strand
TGTGTATAAGAGACAGGCAGATTAAAAATTACAAGTAAAAAATTTAAAATTACCAGCCTCATACTACTCTTTTTACCAAAAACTTATCGTATAAAACTTTATAGCCCATTTTTTCTTTTGCCCCTTCTCCCTTCCAGATTATTATATAACCTTTGCATATTTTCATTAATTTGGGGTCAATCTCTTCCAGCTTCCCCAAGGCTCTGCAAAGAACAAAGTCAAACTTTTCCTTAACTTCTTCCACTCTTGAACACAGAACTTTATAATCCTCACCCATCTTTACCTTTAAGTATTCTAAGAAGGAGCACCTCTTTTGGTTGCTTTCTATTAGGGTTAGCCTTATGTCCTTTAAGTAAATCTTTAAGGGTAAGGAAGGAAAACCAGCACCCGCTCCAACATCCGCAAAGCTTTTATTTAGAAATTCCCCCAAGCTTTTTAAAACCCTTAAACCCTCCAAGGAGTTTATGAAGTGCCTCCTTACAAGCTCCTCCTCACTCTTGTAGGAAACCAAGTTATGGACCTTGTTCCACCTTATTAATTCCTCCAAGTAAATTTTAAACTTTTTTTCCCCTTCTTCATCAAGGGGAAAGCCTTCCTCCTTAAAAATGCTTAAAATATCCATAGTCTTCTTCTAAGGGTTTTCCATCCAAAAATACTCCTTCACCTTCCCTTACCCTTCCTATCTTAGGGTAGGGCAACTCGTAGGGTGAGGTGAATAAAACCCTATACTCTTCACCACTCTTTAGGGCAAAATCTATTGGATTTTTTCCATAAACCTTACAAAATTTTAAAAGCTCAGGGGAAAGGGGTATAGCCTTAGAATAGACATCTAACCTCACACCACTTTCCTTTGCAAGGTGCCAAAGCTCTGAAACGAGGGAGTCACTTACGTCTATGGAAGAGGTGGCAAACTTAGAAACTACCCTTGAAAGCCTTAAATCAACCTTTGGTTTTAGGTGCCAGCTTATGAGTTTTTTTTCAAAACTTTTGTAAATTCTTTTACCTTCCTTTAAAAGGTAAAGACCTGCCAGCGAATTACCTACGGATGCGCTTAAATACAGGTAGTCTCCAACCTTTGCCCCACTCCTTCTTACGAACCTCTTGGCTTTCCCAAAAACAAAACAATCTAAGGATAATAGCCCAGACCTTGTAGTATTCCCTCCAACCACTTCTACTGAGTAGTGCTCACAGGCCTCCTTTATACCCTCGTATATTTCCAAAATCTCCTTTAAGGGGTAGCCCCTTGGAAAGTGTAAGGCTATTAGGCAATACTTAGGTTTCCCCCCCTTACAAACTATGTCGCTTATACTAGCGCTTATTAGCTTAAAGCCAATCGCCCTTTTAGGAGCCCCCTTTAAAAAATGAACCTCCTCAACTACACTATCACAACTTAAAACTATCCCATTTTCTAAAAAAACCGCATCGTCCCCTATGAGCTGTGAGTTTAAGAGTTTTTTTATATCAGCTATTAGGGAAAATTCCAAGTTTAAGGTGGCCCAGGGCGGACTCGAACCGCCGACTCCCCGGTTTTCAGCCGGGCGCTCTACCAACTGAGCTACCGGGCCTCCTATATTTAATTATAAAACTTTTAACCTCCTCGGTCAAGGGCCTTTACGATGAAGGTATATATTTAAATCTATGGATAGTAGAACTCCAAGAATCTTAGGAGTTATAGGAGCGCTCTTAGCCATCTTAGCGATAGTTTTAAGTATCTTTAAGTTGGAAACCTACGCTGATTTATCCGCCTTCCTTTCCTTTATTTTCATACTTTCTTCTTTATTTCTCTACGGAAAATTTTTTAAAGAGGGTAAAATTTTTAATTTTGCTTTAATAGGTTATATCCTGCAAATTTTAGGAGGTGCAATTTTAGCAATTCTTTTGTTTAATTTTGGCGATATTAATAATATCTTTTCTACGAAAAACCTAATTCCCTTCTTGGTATTTTATATCCTTTGGGCGATTTCTGGATACTTTTTGAAGCAAAGTTTTACACTCCTTGGGGAAAAGCTAAATTACAATCTTTTTAAAATTGGAGGGAAGCTCATATTTTGGGGTAACGTTTTGACCATAATTCTAATAGGATTGTTCATTAACCTAATAGGGAGCCTTTTGGTAATCGTGGCCTTTTTAACCTCTCCTGAGCCAAAATCCGAGTAAGGGTTTAGTATAATAAAAGGTTTAAGATGGAGCTTTGGGTGAAGGTTGGAGAGGAGAAGAGGAAGTTGGTGGGCTCCCTTTGGAAGGTCTCAGAGGAAGTTTCCAACTTAGAGGGGGAAGTTAAAATCCTTTCCATCCACGCACCCAGTAGGGAGAGGAGGAGGGTAAAAAAACTCATAAGGGAAAAGGAGGGGAACGTAAGGGAGGCCTTTAAGGAATTGGCCCTATGGTTTCGTAAAAGGGAGGCTAGGAAGATAAGGAGGAGGATAAAGGAGTTAAAAAAGAGGGCGGTTATAAACTCAAAGGGTGAAAGGTATTACAGGCCCTCCCTCTTGAAGGAAATAGAAAAGTTGGAGGAAAGGTTAAGCTCTTTAAATGTATGAACTCGTTTTAAAGGGTGGAAGGATTTACAACAGGGAAGGGGAGTGGGATATAGGTATAAGGGATGGGAAGATTGCCAAAATAGGTAAAGGTCTTAAAGGGAAGGAAGAGATTTCCTGTGAAGGTTGTATAATTTACCCTTCCTTTGCCAACGTCCATACCCACGTTCCTATGAGCCTTTTAAGGGGTATAGGCTCAGACCTTCCCCTGATGGACTGGTTAAAGAAGGTAATATGGAAGGTGGAGGGAAAGTTGGTTTCCCCTGAGTTTGTAAGGGTTGGGGCCCTCTTGGGGGTTGCGGAGATGATAATGTCGGGGACGACCCTCTTTGTGGATATGTATTTTTTTGAAGAGGAGGTGGCAAAGGTCTGTAAGGAGGTGGGAATAAGGGCGGGCTTAGGTTTTGGCATCTTAGACTTCCCAACGCCCGTAGCAAAGAGCCCCCAAGAATACTTGGAGAGGGCAAAAAAGTTCTTGGAAGAGTTTAGGGGTGAGGACTTGGTCTTTCCGGTGGTTTGTCCCCATGCGGTCTATACC
>WFPT01000161.1 GCA_015487365.1 Aquificaceae bacterium | reverse complement strand
TTCCCCTTATGCCTCTACTCCTTTTTAGGGCCACCGCAATCGCCCTCTCTAAGGCTCTCCTCACCATCTCCTCGGGTATGTCCTGCTCCTTGGCAACCTGTTTTATCAGCTTTTCAAGGGCAACCATACTAAATTAGGTTCAGCTTAGCCTTGGCTATTACTCCAAGGGGTATGAAGAGCTCACCTCCCTCCGTTATAACCCTTAAAAGGCCTTCCTTAACTTCGCCAATCTTTCCCTCTATTTCCCTTTTCCCCTGAACCTCCTCTTTTAAAATAAGTCTTACCGGCTTTCCCTTAAAGAAGTTAAAGTGCTCTGGTTTTTTCAGCTCCCTGTTAAGGCCCGGTGAGGAAACTTCCAAGAGGTAAGGGAAGGGTATTGGGTCTTCTACGTCAAGGAGGGGTGAAAGCCTCCTGCTCACCAGCTCACAGTCCTTTAAGGATATACCCCCTTCCTTGTCTATTATCACCCTGAGGGTCCAACCCCTCTCCCTCCTAAATTCAACGTCAAAGAGTTTGTAGCCCATGGACCTTAAAAGGGGCTCTATTAGTTTTTTTACCCTCTCTTCCACCTTCCTTTCCTCAACGGTCATCTTTCCAACCTCTTTAAAACCTTCCTATAACCTTCTAAGAGGTCACCCAGGTCAAACCTGAACCTGTCCTTGTCCAGCTTTTCTTTGGTCTCTTTATCCCATAGTCTGCAACTGTCTGGGCTTATTTCATCTATTACAAGGATGTTCCCCCCTAAGTCCTTCCCAAATTCCAGTTTAAAGTCCGCAAGGATTATCCCCACCTCTTCAAAGGTTTCCCTTAAAACTTCATTTACTTTTAGGGCTAACTCCTTCATCTTTAAAAACTCCTCTTCCTTTGCCAAGTTTAGGAGCTTTACGTGTTCTAAGCAAATTAGAGGGTCGTGGAGCTCATCACTCTTTAAGAAGGTTTCCACCAAGGGGGGTTCTATCCTCTGGCCCTCCTTCAATCCGTACCTCTTGCACAAACTCCCCGCAGAATAATTCCTTACCACCACCTCTAAGGGGAAAGGCTTTGCCCTCTTTACGAGGATGCTCCTTTCATCCAACCTCTTTACAAAGTGAGTCCTTATTCCCCTTTCCTCCAAGAGCTCAAAGATTATTGAAGTTATTTTACAGTTTAGCTCACCCTTCCCCCTAACCTCTTCTTTCTTGGCTCCGTCAAAGGCGGTGGCTGTATCCTTAAAGACAAGAAGGTAGTGCTCCTCATCGTAGGAATAGACTACCTTCCCCTTACCTTCGTAAATTTTTTCCATAACTATTAATTTTAACACTTGGTGGCTAGCTCTTGATAGAGTTGTTTGAGTATTTTTTGATAATCCTCCTTTCCCTCTTCCACCAAGTCCATCTTCCTTTCAAGCTCCCTCGTAAATTCTTCGCTAACAAAGGGTAAAAGGTCTTCCCTACCTTTTAGGTATTCATAGACCTGCTTTCCCAGCTTCGTGGGTATTAAAAAGCCGTGCCTTTGGATGACGTACCCCCTTTCCAGGAGCTTTGAAACTATCGTAGCGTAGGTGGAGGGTCTCCCTATCCCCCTCTCCTTCATCAGGGAAACGAGCTCCCCCTGAGTTAAGAGCCTTGCCTTTGGGACCTTCCTTAAAAGTTTATTCCTTATCTTGTAGGCTCCCTCCCCCACCTTTAAAGTCCTTACGGGTAAGACCTTGGTAAAGCCTTCCTCAACAACCTCATAGTTTATTAGCTCCTCCTTTTTTAGGTCTAAGTAAGATAGGAGTATTTTTCTTTTTTTTACCTTTGCGGGTTTCATCTGGGAGGCTATAAACCTTTTAAAGATTAGTTCATAAACTCTTAGGTGCTCGTGTTTTAGATTAACTTGACCGGATAGGACCATGGACCTTAACTCCTGAGCGTCTATGGCCCTCGTGGGTCTTATACATTCGTGGGCTCCTCCCTCAGCCCACCTCCTCCCCTTAAAGTCCTCCAAGGAGTAGTTTTCCTCTATATACTTCCTTGCCAAGGATATTCCAAACTCAGAAACCCTCGTAGAGTCCGTCCTGTGGTAGGTTATAAAGCCCCTTTCAAAGAGCTCCTGAGCTACCTCCATAACCTTATCCACCGACATCTTCAAGGTGTTGTTGCAAACCTTCAAAAGCTCATCGGTGGTAAAGGGAGGTGGAGGGGGGAGCTCCTCTTCAAGTTCCCCCAAAACTTTAATAAAAAGTTTTTCACCCTCTACCTTTAAGAGCTCCTTAGCCCTCCTTCTGTCTTCTACTTCAAACTCAAACCTACCTGCTTCCGTTTCAAGGGTTAGGAAGTTCCTCTTCTGCCGGTAAAGTTTTTCCCTCTCTATTATCCAACCTAAAACGGGGGTCTGAACCCTTCCTGCGGAGAGCCACCTCTTGTTAAACTCATCCTGCAAGATTTGTGAGATTTCAAAACCTACCCAACGGTCCGCTATCCTCCTCAAAACCTGAGCCTTTACCAGGTTTTCGTTAAACTCCCTTGGGTTTTTTAAGGCC
>WFPT01000160.1 GCA_015487365.1 Aquificaceae bacterium | reverse complement strand
GTTTATAGTGCCCTTGAAGAGGCTTCAAAGGAGGTAAATATGTCACCGGTGGAGCTTTTGGAGAAGGTGGTTGAAAAGCTAAAACCCGAGTGGGAGGTAAGACCAAGGAGGGTAGGAGGTGCTACCTACCAGGTCCCCATAGAGGTTCCACCAAGAAGACAGGTGAGCTTAGCCTTAAAGTGGCTCGTAGAGGCCGCCCGGAACAGACCAAGGGCAAGGGGTCAATACACCATGGTAGAAAGGCTAAAAGCGGAGCTCCTGGACGCTTTAAGGGAGAAGGGTGGAGCCTATAAGAAGAAGGAAGAAACCCACAGGATGGCTCAGGCAAACATGGTCTTTTCCCATTTCAGGTGGTAATTTATGGTAGGATGGCTCCTGAGTAAAATTATTGGAACCAAAAATGAAAGGGAAATAAAAAAGTTAAAACCTTTCGTAAAAAAGATTAACGAATTGGAAGAGGAGCTTTTCGTTTTAACTAACAAAGAGCTCGTAGAGGAAGCTAAAAAACTCCATTCAAAGGTAAGGGAAAACGAAGCTTTAAAGGAGGAAATTATAAGGGGGGAGATAAACCAAGAGGTTTTACTGGGTTTTGCCTTAGTAAAGGAAGTAAGTAAGAGGACCTTGGGACTGAGACCCTTTGACGTTCAGATACTGGGGGGTTTAGTCCTCCATCAGGGTAAGATAGCGGAGATGAAGACGGGGGAAGGTAAGACCTTGGTAGCAACCATGCCCATATTCATCAACGCCCTTACCGATGAGGGAGTCCATCTGGTTACGGTAAATGACTACCTGGCAAGGAGGGATGCCCTCTGGATGGGACCCATATATTTATTTTTGGGACTTTCGGTTGGAGTAATAAATTCGGGGGATGTCTCTTACAGGGTTTCCTGGGTTGAGGAAGAAAGGGTAAGGGAGGCCATAGAAGGGGATTTGAGGGTTTGGCCTAAGGACTTTAAAGGTGAAATCCTTCCCCCCGAAAGGACCAATGCGGTTGCCAAAAAAATCTTTATGACCAAGTTGGAAAGCTCTACCAGAAGGGAGGCATACCTTTGCTCCATAACCTATGGGACCAATAACGAGTTTGGCTTTGACTACTTAAAGGATAACTTGGCCATAAGTAAGGAGCAAATCGTTCAGGTAAAGGGACATAACTACGCCATAATTGACGAAATAGACAGTATCCTTATAGACGAGGCAAGGACTCCCTTAATAATTTCAGGTCCAGCCCTTCAAGACGTTGAAATTTATAAAATTGCAGACAGCGTGGTAAGAAGACTTAAAAGGGGCCAGGACTTTGAAGTGGATGAAAAAAACAGGAACGTTTTACTAAAAGAAGAAGGTATAAAAAAAATTGAAAGGATTTTGGGTATAAAAAACCTTTACGACCTAAAATACATAGACCTACTCCATGCCATAAACCAGTCCTTGAAGGCCCACCACCTCTTTAAAAGGGATGTGGATTACATAGTAAGGGACGGGGAGGTTTTAATAGTTGATGAATTTACGGGTAGGGTTTTACCGGGTAGGAGGTGGTCTGAGGGTCTCCATCAGGCCATAGAGGTAAAAGAGGGTGTTCCCATAAAGGAGGAAAACCAGACCTTGGCCTCCATTACCTTCCAAAACTACTTTAAGCTCTACAAAAAGCTTGCGGGAATGACGGGAACGGCGGAAACCGAGGCCCTTGAATTTAAAGAAATTTACAACTTGGACGTTGTGGTAATTCCAACCCACAAACCTATGATAAGGAAGGACCACCCGGATTTAGTCTTTAAGACCAAAAAAGAAAAGTGGCTCAGGGTGGTAAGGGAAATCCTCCTTAACCATCTAATAGGTAGGCCCGTTTTGGTTGGGACCGTTTCCATTGAAGACAACGAGCACCTTTCCTCCCTCTTAAATAATAAAAAGCTAATAAGGGAGATTACCCAGGATGAAAAGTTTTTACAGGAGCTTAGAAAGTTATGTGAGGAAAAGGGAGTTCCCTTTGAAAGGGTTGAGGAAAGGCTTTCCCAAATAAGGAAGAAGGGAGTCCCTCATCAGGTTTTAAACGCAAAGCACCACGAAAGGGAGGCGGAAATCATAGCTCAGGCGGGGAGGGTGGGAGCCATAACCATAGCAACCAACATGGCAGGAAGGGGGACGGACATACTCCTTGGGGGAAATCCCGAATACTTGGCAAAGGAAATATTAAAGGGAAAGGGTAAAAAGCCCGAGGAGGCAACCGAGGAGGAGTGGAAGGAGGCACTAAATTTAGCATATTCTATAACCTCCAAAGAGAAGGAGGAAGTTTTAAAGCTTGGGGGACTTTACGTAATAGGGACCCAGAGGCACGAAAGTAGGAGGATAGACAACCAGCTCAGGGGTAGGTCTGGGAGGCAGGGGGACCCGGGGGAGAGTAGGTTTATCCTTTCCCTTGAAGATGACCTCATAAGGATCTTTGGGGGTGATAGGGTAAAGT
>WFPT01000159.1 GCA_015487365.1 Aquificaceae bacterium | reverse complement strand
CTTTATCTGAGCCCAGTGGCTGTGCCCCGCCATAAAAAATTAATATAGGCCCCACCTTTTTGTTATTTTTTTGATAATTTTAACAGGTTTTTAACAAAAAATTTTAAAGAAAGTATTGACAAGGGTAATTTTCACCTCCTATAATAAAAAGCAGAAAAATCTCTTAGGAGGTGTTAGAGATGGGCAGAGCGGTTGGATTTTTAGTTTCCCTGCTGTTGTTGGTAGTAGGATTACCCTCCCTCAGTTACGGAGTCCCAGCCTTTGCAAGGCAGATGGGAGCCTCCTGTAATGCCTGCCACACTCCCCACGGCTTCCCAACGCTGAATGCCTTCGGTAGGTCCTTTAAGGCGGGTGGTTATACTATGGTAGGAGCTGAGCAACTCATAAGTGAGGGTAACTTCCTCTCAATCCCTGCGGTCCTAAACCTTGCGGTAGTTGGCAAGTTAAGGTATATTTCTAACTCAAAGGGAAATCCCAAAACCTTCTGGAACCTCTTTGACGAGTATGCGGTCTTTGTAGGTGGTAGGGTAGGACCTAATGCGGGATTTATTGCAGAAGGTGGAACGGAAGCAGTTCCCGTATCTTGGAGGTTCGTATTCCCCTTTGACGTAGGGGGTGGAAACAAGGTTGGAGTCTTTGTAGGTTCTACCGACGCTCTTGGAGCATCTTATGTAGCGGGTGAGCTCCTAAACACGGGTGCGGTTCCCAACATAAGGTTTGCGGAAAAGGATGTCTCCGCAATCCTTAACTTGGTAGGAAATCACCCCGCAACCGGCCTTGGGGCATACTTTTACTCCGATAAGTTCTACGTTTCAGTGGCCCAGTTTGTTCCAGATTACACCGGAAAAGGTAACGATGTGGAAATAAAAAACTTTGCAACCTATGCGAGGGCAATGGTTACCACCTTAGTTTCAGGTTGGGACGTAGGAGCAGGTGTTCAAATTTACAGTGGAAATGCAAAGGCAACTATAAACTATGGAGCACCTGTTCCTGAAATATCAACAGTTTCAACTAACAGTGGAAATGTAAGTGTTCTTGTTCCAGTTAATTCTGCAACTGTAAATGCAAAGGCTCAAATTACTGCCGTTGACCTCCAAGCCATGGGCTCAGTAAGCGGGAAACCCGTAGCTGTTACCGCATCCTTTGCCCAAACTGGAAAGAATAACCAAGTAGGAGCTACTACTGACCACAACGGTTTCTCCTTGGAAGTAGAAGCGGGAATAATCCCTGACAGGTTTGACGTAATAGCGGGAGTCCTCTCTTACAGGGATAACACCGCTAAGAAGAGCTACACCGATACCCTCTTAGGCCTAAAATACCACCTGTTTAGGAACGTCCAATTCCAGCTAAACTACAGGAACTACGGAAAGGCTAAGAACAACCAACTCCTCCTAATGCTCTTTACCGCCTTCTAAGGTCTTAGCCAAAACCCAAGCCCACCTCCTCGTTGGGGGTGGGCTTTTTTTTTGTTTCTTGCGTTATCACCTTAAACCTGTGGTAAAATCTAATAAACCATGTTTAAATTCACGGAAGAGCAAATAAAGAGGTATGCAAGGCACATAATCTTGCCAGAGGTTGGGGGTAAGGGGCAGGAGAAGCTCTTAAAGTCCAAGGTTTTGGTTGTAGGTGCGGGAGGCTTAGGCTCACCTGCCCTTTTGTATTTAGCTGCTGCGGGTGTTGGTAAGATTGGGGTGGTTGATTACGATGTGGTGGAGCTTTCCAACTTACAGAGGCAGGTAATACATAACACTTCAAGGGTTGGGACTCCCAAAGTAGAATCCGCTAAAAAAACCTTAAAGGAACTCAATCCGGACGTTGAGGTAATCACCTACAATACCAAGATAAACAAAAACAATGTGATGGAAATCTTAAAAGACTACGACGTAATACTGGACGGAACGGACAACTTCCCAACCCGCTTCCTGATAAACGACGCCTGTTACTTCTTAAAGAAGCCCCTGGTATCCGCAGCTATGCTCAGGTTTGAGGGTCAAATAAGTGTCTTTGATTTTAGGAGGGAGGATTCACCTTGTTATAGGTGCCTTTACCCAGAGCCCCCACCTCCGGGTTTAGTCCCATCCTGTCAGGAAGCGGGAATTTTGGGCTCCATCGGTGGGATAATGGGTTGTATTCAAGCAACTGAGGCCATAAAGTTAATCCTTGGAATAGGGGAGGTTTTGGTGGGGAAGCTCCTTATAATGGATGCCCTCAGCATGGATTTTAGGAAGGTTAAGCTTAAAAAGGACCCAAACTGCCCCCTCTGCGGTAAGGAGCCTAAAATTAAGGAGCTTATGGAATACGAGCAAAGTTGTGATATACACTTTTAGGGAGAGGTTTGAAGAGAGGCTAAGAAGCTTTTTAAGGGGTGTAACTCCAAAGCTTTTAAAGGAAGCCATGGAATACTACCTCCTTTCTTCCGGTAAAAGGGTTAGGCCCTTAGTTGTTTATTTAATCACCAAAAAGCTTAAAGGCCTTGAAGAGGATGCCTTTACATTAGGTTGCGCCCTTGAGATGATACACAACTACTCCCTTATTCACGACGACCTACCCGCCTTAGACAACGACGATTTTAGGAGGGGGAAACCTACATGCCACAGGGTCTTTGGAGAGGACTTAGCCATCCTTGCGGGGGATGCTCTCTTAACCTTGGCCTTTGAAGTTTTAAGCGATAGGGAAAACTTTAAGGGTATAGGGGAGGGGGAGCAACTTATGCTGATAAGGGAAGTTGCTAAAAAGTCTGGACATTTTGGGATGGTAGGGGGCCAGGTTATGGACATAAGAAAGCTGGGAAGTCTTGAAGAGATTAACAAAAAAAAGACCGCATACCTATTTTCCGCATGCTTTGTTGGTGCGGGAATAATATCAAGGAGGTTGGATTTAAAGGAAGATTTGGAAGATTTAGGCCTTCACTTTGGTGAAGTTTTTCAAACTTACGATGATTTAAAAGATAAAGATGGACTTTATCAAATTTACGGGCAAAGTTTAGAGGAAATTTTAGAAAAAAAGGTTAAAGAATTAAAGGAAAAGGCTAAAAGTTTAAACCTTTTGGAGGAGATTAATTACTTACTTTCTTTGGTGTTTAGCCAACGCAAGTAGGAGTATATAAAATCGTCCAAGTCCCCCTCTAAGACCTTTTCGGGCTCGTAGGATTCGTGCTGGGTCCTTAAATCCTTTACCAGTTTGTAGGGCTCCAAGATGTAGGACCTTATTTGGTTTCCCCAGCCTATTTCTTTCTTTTCACCCTCATACTTTTTCTTCTCCTCTTCAAGTTTTTTCCTTTCCAGTTGGTAGAGTTTTGCCTTTAAGAGCTCTAAGGCCTTCCTCTTGTTCTGGTATTGGGACCTTTCCTGTTGGCAACTTACCACTATTCCTGTGGGAATGTGAGTAATCCTTACAGCGGTATCCGTCTTATTTACATACTGACCCCCAGCCCCCGAAGCCCTGAAAGTTTCAATTTTTAGGTCTTCTTCCCTTATTTCCACCTTTATACTTTCATCAAGCTTTGGTAGGACGGAGACGGAGGCAAAGGAGGTGTGTCTCCTTGCGTTTGCGTCAAAGGGAGAAATTCTGACCAGTCTATGGACACCCTGCTCACCCTTTAAGTATCCATAGGCGTAGTCTCCTTCTATTAAAAGGGTTGCACTCTTTATACCCGCCCTCTCGTCAGGGGTAAGGTCTATTACTTCCACCTTAAAGTTTTTACTTTCCGCCCACCGCATATACATCCTAAGGAGCATCTGGGCCCAGTCGCAGGCTTCCGTTCCACCGGCTCCCGCTTGGACCGTCAAGTAGGCAGAGTTTTTATCAACCTCACCCGTTAGGAAAGTCCTTATCTCTAACTCCTTTAATAGCTTTTCCACCTCTTTAAGCTCCTCTTCTACAAGTTCTTGGAGCTCGGGCTCGTTTATGCTCTCTTCTAAGTCTTTAATCCTCTTTTGTAGCCCCTCAAAACTTTTTAGGGTTTGCTCTAAGTCTTTCCTCTCCCTTAAAACTTCCTTAGACCTTTCCCTGTTACGCCAGAAGTTGGAGTTTTCCATCTGGCTTTCAAGCTCTTTTAACTTTTCCCTCAGTTTTTCAGGTTTTAAAGCTTCCTTTAAGTTTTCAAACCTCTCTTTTAGCTCTTCAAAACTCTTTTTTAAATCTACCTTGGCCATCAGAGCTCAACGGATGCGTGTCTTGAAGCGTGGCACTGGATATTTACCGCAACGGGTAGGGAGGCTATGTGGCAGGGAAACATTTCCACCTTTACGTCCAAGGCGGTAACCCTTCCTCCAAAACCCATGGGCCCCAAACCCAACCTGTTTATCTCTTCAAGGAGCTCCTCCTCCACCCTGGCTATTTTTGGGTCCTCGTGCCTTTTCCCTATGGGCCTAAGGAGGGACTTCTTGGCAAGGTATGCGCAGTATTCAAAGTTTCCCCCTATTCCAACCCCCACCAGGAGGGGAGGGCAGGCATTAGGACCAGCCTCTTCAACCGTCCTTAAAACGAACTCCTTTACCCCTTCCCATCCGTCCGCGGGTTTTAACATGGCAAGCTTTGAGGTGTTTTCAGAGCCAGCCCCCTTTGGTGCAACGGTGATTTTAAGTTTATCCCCCTCTACGACCTCGTAGTGTATTATGGCGGGTGTGTTGTCCCTGGTATTCTTCCTGTCAAAGAGGGGGTCCCAAACCATGGAGGCCCTAAGATAGCCTTCCCTGTAACCTTTACTAACCCCCTCGTTTATGGCATCGCACAGGGAGCCCCCAACCACCTTTACATCCTGACCCAACTCTACAAACACTACCGCAACCCCCGTATCTTGGCAGTAGGGCATCTGTAACTCTTGGGCCAGCTTTGCATTTTCAAGGAGTTGCCCCAAGACCTCCCTTCCCAGCGGAGATTCTTCCACCTTTAAGGATTTTTTAAAGGCCTCCACCGACTCTTTTGGCAAAACGTAGTTAGCCCTCTTTACCAACTCCTTTACCGCTTCTACGATTTTCCCATACTCTACTTCTCTCATTTAATTAAAATTTAGGTTTTCCTTTCACCAAAGAGTAAGGTCCCTATCCTAACTATGGTTGCACCTTCTTCCACCGCCACCTCAAAGTCGGAAGACATACCCATGGAAAGGTGGGGTAGCCTTACCTTAAACTCCTCCTCCAAGGCTTCCTTTAACTCCCTGAGCCTCTTAAAGTATTTCCTTGAATCTTGGGGATTTGGGGAGTAGGGGGGTATGGTCATAAGCCCTAAGACTTTTACCTTGTCATAGTTTAGGACCTTTTCAAAGAAAATTTTAACCTCTTCTTCAAAGATGCCCCCCTTGGTTTCTTCCTTTGCCAAATTTACCTCTATTAAAGTATTCCAAGGCTCTTTGGCCCTCTTTTGTAGCTCCTTTAATAGGCTCTCCCTGTCCAAGGAATGAATGAGGGAAACCTTTCCCACCAAATACTTTACCTTGTTGCTTTGTAGTCTCCCTATAAAGTGCCACTCAATTTTTAGGTCCTTTAACTCTTCATACTTTTTTAAAAATTCCTGGACCCTGTTTTCCCCAAAGAGCTTTAAACCGCATTCGTAAAACTTTAAAATTTTTGACGGTGGAACTGTTTTGGTTGCCCCCAAAAGTAAAACTTCATCCCTCCTTCCAGCCCTTTCTTTTGCCTTCTCAATCCTTTCAAGGACCTCCTCTAACCTCCTGCACTCCTGCATCAAAGTATAATAGTTTAACATCCCATGGCATACCTTAAAAGTCTAATAGAAGGCTTTTTAAACTCACAGGTAAAGCTCAGCAGGGCCAAGGGCTTGGGACAGTTTATACTGAAAAACTCCCAGTCCTTACCTAACTCCCTCAAAGAGGATTTAAAAAGGTTTGACCTTCTGCCCCTAAATAAAAAAAGGGCAATTTTAAAGGAGGTCTTAAAGCTTTTAGACCAAAAGGTGGAGGAAAAAAACTTAAAGGATTTTTTAAGGCCAATAGAGGAAGAAGACTTAACCAAGGCGGAGGTAAAGGTCTTAAAGGACCTTGGTATTGACAGAGTTTTGGATGCCCTATACTACTTTCCCACAAAGTATGAGGACAGGAGGGTTTTAAATTCCATAAAGCTTGCCAAGGTAGGTGAAAAGGTAGCCCTCCTCCTTAGACTAAAAAGTATAGAAAAAGTTGAAGGGGATTACAACTACGAGGTAATCTGCACGGACGGTAGGAACTTTATCTCCCTCATGTATAAGTATAAGGATTTTAGGGCCATGCTTAGGTTTAAACAGCTGAAGGAGTTTGTGGCCTTTGGAAAGTTAAAAGTTTATGGGGATAGATACTACATGGTCCATCCAAAAATCTTTAAGAAGGATAGCCCCCAGATAAACAAAATAGTTCCCCTTTACAACGTAAGGGGGGTTGAGGGGCAGGTGCCCTCGGAGTTAAAGCAGAGGAGGATAAGGGAGGCTATTGGAAAGTTGGTGGGAAAGTATTGGCAAGGCTTTCCAGAAACATTGCCCGGTTGGATTTTGGAAAAGTATCAGTTCCCAAAGGCTTCGGAGGCTTTTAGGATGCTCCACAAACCTACCACTATGGACCTAAAAATTTACCAAAAGAGGTTCATATACGAGGACCTCCTCCTATTTTCTTTGGCCCTTTTGATTAGGAGGGAAAATATCTCTTCAAGGCCAGCCCCTAAGGTGGAAAGTTGCAAAAAAATTTATAGGGATTTTGTTAGGGCCTTACCCTTTTCCTTAACCCATTCCCAAAGGAGGGCCATGGAGGAGATAATTAAGGACCTTGAAAAGGGGAAGGTTATGATGAGGCTTTTACAGGGGGACGTAGGTAGTGGGAAAACGGTGGTGGCCCTCTTTGCCTCCCTGTGTCTTATAAGGTCAGGTTATCAGGTTGCCTTCATGGTCCCAACGGAAATACTGGCACACCAACACTTTAAAACCGCCAAGGAAATATTAAAGCCCTTCGGGGTGGAGGTTGCCCTTCTGACGGGCTCAACCTCTACCTTGGAGAGGATGAAGATTTACAGACTATGTAAGTCCGGCCACCTTAAACTCCTCATAGGGACCCACTCCCTGATTGAAGAGAAAGTAAAGTTTAAAAATTTAGGCCTGGTGGTAATAGACGAGCAACACCGCTTTGGAGTCTTACAGAGGAAATCCCTAATAGAGAAGGGTTTCCCCCATCTGCTGGTAATGAGTGCAACCCCTATACCCAGAACTTTGGCCTTGGCCCTATACGGGGATTTAGAGGTGAGCCAGCTGAGGGAGCTACCCTTTAAGAGGAAGGTAAAGAGCTTCCTCTTTTACGAGGACGAGTTTGACAAGGTGATTGAGCTGGTAAGGGAAAAGCTTAAAGAAGGTGGTAAGGGCTTTGTGGTCTATCCCCTAATAGAAGAATCTGAAAGGCTAAACCTACGCTCCGCAATTTATGAATACAACAAGTGGAAGGAAATCTTTAAGGACAAGAAGGTTTTGTTGCTCCATGGGAGGATGAAGGAAAGCCAAAAGAGGGAAGTCTTAGAAGAGTTCATAAGGGAAGGCCACATCTTAGTCTCTACGAGTGTAATAGAGGTGGGCTTAGACGTTCCGAGGGCAAACTTTATGGTCGTAGAGTCCGCTCAAAGGTTTGGCCTTTCCCAGCTCCACCAACTGAGGGGAAGGGTGGGGAGGGGTGGAGAGGAGGCCTACTGCATACTGGTAGTTCCGAGGGAGG
>WFPT01000158.1 GCA_015487365.1 Aquificaceae bacterium | reverse complement strand
GGACAACCAACTACATACTGACCAAGATGTTTGAAGAGAATTTAAGTTTTGAAAGCTCCTTAAAGCTTGCAAGGGAAAAGGGCTACGCGGAGGCAAACCCCTCCCTGGACATAGACGGCATAGACGCAGCCCACAAGATAAACCTCCTGGCAAACCTATCCTTTGGTAAGGTCTTTCCCTTCAAAGAAATATTGGTAGAAGGTATAAGGGGAGTGGAGAAGCTGGACGTATCCTTGGGGAAGGAGCTTGGATACACCTTAAAGCTTTTGGCCCTTGCAAAGGAAGAGGATGGGGAAGTGGAAATAAGAGTCCACCCCACCTTCCTACCCTCAGAGCACCCTCTGGCCAAAGTCTCGGGGGTTTATAACGCAATCCTGATAGAGGGGGACTTTGTGGGTAAGACCATGTTTTACGGGAAGGGGGCTGGCTCCTTACCCACCGCCTCCGCGGTGGTCTCCGATATAGTTTCCTTGGCAAGGGACCTAATCCACAACAAGGGGGGAGAGCTAACCCCGGTAGGCTGGGAGGACAGGCCCTTAAAACTTAGGAAGAACTTTGTAAGTAGGTATTATTTAAGGTTTGACGTTCCCGACAGACCAGGGGTTTTGGCAAAGATAGCCTCAGTCCTGGCAAACTACAACATAAGTATAGCCTCAGTTTTACAAAAGGAAAGGGTATGTAAGATTGCTGGCAGGGAAGGGGAGAAGGTAGTTCCTTTGGTCCTCATAACCCACAGGGCCTACGAAAAAAGCGTAAGGAAAGCCATAGAGCAAATAAAGGGCTTACCCGTGGTAGTGGGCGAGCCTAAATTAATAAGAATTGAAGAGGATGGGGAAGATTAGGTGCAGGTTCTGTAAGGAGGAGGCCTTCATAAGGCTAAAACAGCACCGGTTGAACCTATGTAAAGAGCACTACCTATCCTGGTTTGAAAACTACACCCAAAGGACTATAAGGGAGTTTAACATGATAAAGGAGGGGGAAAGGGTTTTGGTGGCGGTTTCGGGTGGAAAGGATAGTTTAAGCCTTTGGTTCGTCCTAAAAAGGTTAAACTACCAAGCGGACGGCCTATACATAGACTTAGGCATAGGTGAGTATTCCAAAAAGTCAAAGGAGAAGGTATTAAAGTTTGCAAAGGAGCACAACTTAAAGCTCATAGTGGTTAGCCTAAAAGAGGAGGGCATCCCCATACCCTTGGTAGGCGAAAAAACCAACAGGAGCTACTGTTCCCTTTGCGGGAGGATAAAGAGGTATTACTTTAACAAGGTTGCGAGGGAGGGTGGCTATGACATTTTAGCGACGGGCCACAACTTAGACGATGAAGCATCTTCCCTGCTTTCTAACGTTCTCTCCTGGGACTTAAAGTATTTAGGTAGCAAGTTTCCCGTCTTGGAGGAAGAGGGTGGCTTTAAGAAGAAGGTAAAACCTTTTTTTAAGTTCTCCGAAAAGGAGGTTTTAATATACACCCTCCTAAGGAAGATAGACTTTATAGAGGAGGAGTGCCCCTACTCGGAGGGTGCCAGCACCCTCTTTTACAAAAAACTTTTAAACGAAGTTGAGGAGAGGTCCCCTGGGACTAAACTTAGGTTTTACTTAGACTACCTGAGGAAGGTCTATCCCCTCTTTAAAAAGAAGAGGGAAGACCTTAAAAGTTGTATCCTCTGCGGTGAGCCCAGCTACAAGGAAGTTTGCTTTATATGCTCTTTAAAGGGTAAGGTGAAGGTATGAACTACTCACCCTCCCTCATAACAGACCTTTACGAGCTAACCATGGCCCAGAGCTACTTAGAGTGGGGTAAAGAGGGTAAAGCGGTCTTTTCCCTATTTGTAAGGAAGCTACCCAAAAATAGAAACTTCTTAGTTTGTTGTGGCCTTCAAACAGCGATAGAGGAATTACTAAACTTTAAGTTTGAAAAAGAGGAGCTAAAATACTTAAAGAGCTTAGGAATTTTTAAGGAAAGTTTTTTGGACTTTTTGGAAGAATACGAGTTTGACGGAAACCTTTATGCGGTAGAAGAGGGTAGGATAGTCTTTGAGAACGAGCCTTTAATTCAGGTGGAGGGAAGCCTTCCCAAGGTCCAAATCCTTGAAACTTTAATTATGAACCACATCCACTATCAGACCCTTATAGCCTCAAAGAGTGCAAGGATTTTTTTAGTTTCAAGGGGTAAAAGACTGGTAGATTTTGGACTTAGGAGGGCTCACTCACCCTTAGGGGGTATTCTTTCTGCAAGGGCTTCCTTTGTTGCGGGCTTTGATGCAACCTCTAACTTGGAGGCGGGTAGGAAGTTTGGAATACCGGTGGTGGGAACGGTGGCTCACTCCTACATTATGGTATTTGAAAAGGAAGAAGAGGCCTTTAAAAGCTTTGCCCAATCCTTTCCAAAAAATGCCATACACCTAATAGACACCTACGACACCTTAGAGGGGATTAAGAAGGTAATAAAGGTTGCAAAGGAGGGTTATAGTGTCTTGGGAGTTAGGATTGACAGTGGGGATTTGGCAAAGCTTTCAAGGGAAGTTAAAAAGATTTTAGAAGAGGAGGGTCTAAAAGGTGTAAAGATAGTTTTAAGTGGAGGTCTTGACGAGTATAAAATAGAGGAAATCTTTAAAAGAGGAGGTTATG
>WFPT01000157.1 GCA_015487365.1 Aquificaceae bacterium | reverse complement strand
TTTTAGAAGTCTTTTCTTATGTGATTGAAGCTAACCTCTTACCCTTTATAAACTCTATAAAGAGGTCATACCTGTTGGAATTAAAAAGACAGCAGAGGATTTCCAAGGCAAAAATATACCTACCAAAAAGGGACGAGTTACTGGTAAAGGAGATAGTAAATAGGTTAAGGCAAATACTAAAAAGGGATATAGAATACGAGGTGGTGGAAAAACCCGAGCTTATAGGTGGCTTTTTGGTGGAAACGGATTCTTACCAAATAGATGCCTCCGTTAAGGGAATCCTTGAAGGGATTAAGGTATGAAACTAAACTTTATGGCTTACAGGAAACTCTCTTACCTCCTTTCCCTGTCCCTGGTAATCCTTTCCCTAACCTTTCTAAGCTTTAAGGGGCTAAACCTAGGTCTTGACTTTACGGGGGGAAACCTCTTAGAAGTTAAGTTCAATTCCAAGGTAAAGGAAGAGGAGGTAAAGGCCTTAATAAAGGGGGCGGTGGTTCAGAGCACTAGGGAGGGGAGCCTCCTAATAAAGTTTCGCCAGGGCTTTGGGGAGGTTGAAAGGAAACTAAAAAGTTTAGGGGACTACCAAATCCTTAGGAAGGAAAGGATTGGCTCTATAATCAGTAAGGAGCTGAGGAGGAGGGCAGTTTTGGCCTTAGCCACCGCCTTGGTTGGGATAGCCCTATACTTAGGTTTTAGGTTCGGTGTAGCTTGGAGCTTGGGAGGACTTATTGCCCTCTTTCACGATGTTTTAATAGTTTTAGGGGCATACTCATTAACTTACAGGGAGGTAAATCTGGAAGTTGTTTCTTCCCTCCTAATAGTTGCGGGTTATTCGGTTGCGGACACGGTCGTAATATACGACAGGATTAGGGAAACTTTAAGGGTAAGGAGGGGCCTTAGCTTGGAGGAGGTTATAAACCTATCGGTAAATTCCACCCTAAGCAGGACGCTTATGACATCCCTGACCACCCTGGTTGTCTCCTTGGCCCTCTTCCTCTTTGGAGGCCAGATGCTTTCTAACATAGTCTTTGCCTTTGTGGTGGGAATCATAGTGGGAACGTACTCTTCAATCTTTGTAGCGAGCGCCTTAGTCTTGGACTCTTACAGGATACCTCTACTATCCTCCCTTCTTTTAAAAACCCAAACCTGAGCTTTAAGTCACAAAAGGGAAAGTCCTTGGCCCATTCTATTAGAACTATACCTTCCCCCAAAAACTCCTCCACTTCAACCTCCGCCCTGTAAAGGTCTATATGTATGACCTTACCCCTTTTGGTGGGATATTCATTAACCAAGGTAAAGGTGGGACTCCTTACACTGTAACCTTCCTTTAAACCAAGACCTTCAACCAAACCCCTTACGAAGGTGGTCTTCCCACTCCCAAGCTCCCCAAAGAGACACAGGACCTCCCTACCCTCTAAAAATTTTGCGAGCTCCCTTCCAAACCTTAAAGTTTCCCCCTCATCCCTTAAAAAGAGCTTCAAGGCAGGACCGGTAGCTTTAAAGCTTCTTCGGGTATTTTACCCGTGAGGGACTTTAGGAAGGAGTATATATCTTCAACGTCTTCTTCTGAAAGCTCCCTTGAAAGCTGGACCTTCGCCATAATCCTTATGGCCTCCCTTAAACTCTTCACCGAGCCGTCGTGAAAGTAGGGGGCGGTCTTTTCCACGTTCCTGAGGGAAGGGACCTTAAAGATGAACTTATCCTCTTTTCTTTTGGTAAGATAATACCTACCTAAATCCTTGGTCTTCCCCAAAAACTTTGCGTAGGTTAGACCACCGACCAGAGTTCCAAAGTGGCAGTTTGCACAACCGTAGGTTATGAACTTGTAAAGGCCCCTCTTCTGCCTTTTAGTCAAAGCCTTCAAGTCACCCCTTAAAAACCTGTCAAAGGGTGAGGGGGTGGTTAAGGTCCTCTCAAAGGCCCCAATAGCCTTTGCAAAGTTTTCTATGTTTATAGGGTCCCTATCCTTAGGGAAGGCCCTTTTAAAGAGCTCATAGTAACCCCTTATGGACTTTAACCTCCTTATTACAAATTCGTAGGAGGGTGCCCCGAAGGAGTTTTTACCCAAAACACTCCTCTTTGCCTGCTCCTCAACGCTCCTTCTACTACCGTCCCAGTGCTGGGCAATCTGTCCCGCCGCGTTCAAAACGCTGGGGGCGTTCCTTTTATTCTTCCTATAAAGGACAC
>WFPT01000156.1 GCA_015487365.1 Aquificaceae bacterium | reverse complement strand
TAAAAGCTTCTTTACCACCTCCTCTTCCTTTACATCCCTCTTAAACTCTATTACTATCCTTATACCCTCCTTGTCGCTTTCATCCCTCAAATCGGAAATACCCTTTAACTTCCCCTCCTTTACTAAACTTGCAATCCTCTTTATGAGCTCGGACTTATTCACCTGATAGGGTAGCTCCGTAATCACCATCCTCTTCCTCCCCCCTTCAACCCTTTCAAGGTGATACCTTGCCCTTACGGTTATACTACCCCTTCCCTTACTATAAACCTCTTTTAAATCTTTAAAGTTTTCAATAACTCCACCCGTTGGAAAGTCCGGTCCCTTTACCACTTTCAGTATTTCCTCCGTGTCCATTTCAGGATTATCTACGAGCTTTATTAAAAGCTCCCCCACCTCCTTTAAGTTGTGGGGGGGGATGGAGGTTGCGAGGCCAACCGCAATTCCCGAAATACCGTTACAGAGGAGGTTTGGAAAGAGGGTGGGTAGGACGGAGGGCTCCTTTAGGGTGTTGTCAAAGTTGGGGACAAACTCTACCGTCTCCTTATCCACGTCCCTTAACATTTCAAGGGCTACCTTGGAAAGCTTTGCCTCCGTATACCTTAGTTGTGCGGGAGGGTCACCGTCTATGGAGCCAAAGTTCCCCTGTCCAATTATTAAGGGATACCTCATAACAAAGTCCTGAGCCATCCTTACTAAGGCATCGTAGACCGCTTGGTCCCCGTGAGGGTGGTATTTACCGAGGGTTTCCCCTACAATCCTTGCGCATTTTTTAAAGGGCTTTTCGGGAGTAAGGCCCATCTCGTACATGGTATAAAGTATCCTCCTTTGGACGGGTTTTAGGCCGTCCCTTACGTCGGGAATGGCCCTACCCACTATAACGGACATAGCGTAGTCTATGTAGGACTGCTTTAACTCCTCCTCTATGGGCTTTTCAATTACCTCCATAGCAGATTATTCTAACCCAGGGGCTAATTTAATACCTATGGTAAGACTTTTACCAATCTTTATACTCTTGCTCTCCTGCGCGGGCAAGTTTGCTAAAAGGACAGGGGAAAGCTTTTTAATCTATTACGGGGAGGGAAAACCTATTGTGGTTAAGCTAAGTGCAAATGAGAGCAACCAGCTGATTGGTTTAATAGAAAGGGTAAAGGGGAAGGAGCTAACGGAGGAAATGTTAAACATAAACTGCGGACCAAACGATGTAGTATGTGGAATCGTCTTTTTAATGGGAACTTTAATAGGTGGAACCTTGGATTTAGCGGAGAACGTTTTTCCAAAGGAGTGTGTTTTTTCTGTTCATACCTACAAGCTCTGTAAAAGGAAGTTTTTAGGTTGGTATATAATAACCCCTTGGCAGGACTACGATATAAGCAAAAAGGACGCCAAGTTACTCATAATAAAAGTTAAGGCCCTTTTAAAGAAGAAGGGGATGCTATAATTAAAGTTTATGGAGGTAATCCTTTTAAGGGACTTGGAGGGAAAAGGCTTTGCGGGTGATATTGTAAGGGTTAAGAGGGGTTATGCCAACAACTTTTTAATACCGAGGGGTTATGCCCTTCCTGCAACCGAGGGAAACGTAAAGCACGTGAGGGAAATTTTAAGGCAGAAGAGGAAGAAGTTGGAGCAGGAGAGGAAAAGGCTCTTAGAGGTTGCAAAGAAGTTAGAGGGTCTGACCCTTACCTTTGAAGAGAGGGCGGGTAAGGGGGGTAAGCTCTTTTCCGCAATAACCTCTCAGAGGATTTTGGAAAAGTTAAAGGAGATGGGCTTTGAGCTAAGTAAAAAGGTTTTAAGCCTAAAACCTATAAAGGAGGTGGGGGTTTATACGGTAGAGGTGCAACTACACAGGGACTTAAAGGTAAGGATTAAAATAGAAGTTAAGGCAAAGGAAGGTGAGTCCTAAGCTAACACCCCTTTTAAACGAGGAGCAGATAAAGAGGAGGATAAGGGAGCTGGCAAGGGAGATTGAAGGTAGCTTAAAGGGGGATTTCCTGGTGGTAGGGGTCTTAAAGGGTAGTTTCATCTTCCTTGCGGACCTGATAAGGGAGTTTTCAAGGCCCGTTGAAGTTGATTTCATTCAGGTTTCCAGTTATGGGAGCTCTACGAGGAGCTCTGGGAAGGTAAAACTTATAAAGGACCTTGAGTGTGAGGTTAAAGATAGGTGCGTCCTCCTGGTGGATGACATCCTTGACACGGGACTGACCTTAAAGGAGTTGGTAAGGCACCTGGAAAAAAAGGGGGCAAGGGAGGTAAAGGTTTGCGTCCTCCTTGACAAGAGGGAGGGGAGGAAGGTTCCCTTTGAGGCACACTTTGTGGGCTTTAACGTTCCCAACCACTTCTTGGTAGGTTATGGCCTTGACTATGCCCAAAAGTATAGAAATTTAAGGGGTATTTTTAGGCTTGACCTTTAAAACTTTCCAAACCTTACCGTCAATCAAAATTTTATACTCACCCTCCTTTAAGTTTAACCTCTTATAGACTATGACCTGAGGGCAGATTTGAGCCTTCCTCTTTAAGTATATTTTGCCCTTTTCCACCTTATGGACCTCGTAGCAGGGGTTGGGGAGGGGGACTTCAATTAGCATCTAAGACCTCCAAGAAGCTCCTAATCTTTTCAAGCTCACCCCTTAGCTCCTCCCTTATCCTTTTATTCTTTTCTACGACCTCTTTTGGTGCCTTCTTTAAAAATTCTTCGTTAGAAAGCTTTTCCTCTACCCTCCTTAACTCTTCAAGGACCTTCCTCTCCCTCCTCTTGTAGTTTTCCTTTAAGGCTTTAAGGTCTATGGACTGGGGAACTTCTAAGTATAGGGAGAAGCTCTTACCAAAGCCCGCAACCGTATTCTTGGGCCTTTCTTGGGTGGGGATGAGCTCGCTTAACCTCGCCAACTCCTTAACGGTTTCCTCAAAGCCTTCAACTATTTTTTCCGCCCCCCTGTAATATAGCTTTACCCTCTGGGAAGGCTTTAAGCCTATGACGCTCCTTAAATACCTTGCGGTTGATATAAAATCCTTTAACTCCTCAACCCTCTCCTTGTCCTCCTTAAATACCTCCTGAGGTATGAAGGTGGGGTATTCCTTTAAGGCCAAGCTCTCTTCGTCCTTTGTGGGCATGTTGTCCCAAATCTCTTCGGTTATAAAGGGCATGAAGGGGTGGAGCAACCTTAGGACCTTGTCCAGGACGTAGTTTAAGGTGTAAAGGGCACCTAAATCCCTCTCCCTCACCCTCCCCTTTACCATCTCTATGTACCAATCGCAGAAGTTGTTCCAGACGAAATCGTAGAGTTTTTGGCAGGCCCTTGAAAATTCGTAGGACTTTAAGCTCTCATTAACTTCCCTTACGGTTTCATTCAGGAGGGTTATTATCCAGCGGTCCTCAGTTTTTAGGTCGCTTACGCTGGGTAACTCCGAGAGTAAGTCCTTTGGTGTGTTCATTATTACGAACCTGCTGGCGTTCCAGAGTTTGTTGGCAAAGTGCTTTGCACTCTCAAAGCTTTTTTCAGAAAGCCTTATGTCCCTGCCCTGAACCGTTAAGGAAGCCAGGGTAAATCTCAAAGAGTCCGCCCCGTATTTTTCTATAATGTCCAGGGGGTCTATTACGTTACCCAAAGTCTTGGACATCTTCCTACCGAACTCGTCCCTTATGAGGGCGTGTATGTATACGTCCTTGAAGGGCTCTACCTTGTAAAAGTAAAGGGAGGTGAATATCATCCTCGCAACCCAGAAGAAGATTATGTCAAAGCCGGTTATGAGTAGGTCCGTGGGGAAGAGCTTCCTCCTCTCATCCTCCTTAAAGACTCCAAAGGGCCATAGGGCTGAGGAAAACCAGGTGTCAAGGACGTCCTCCTCCCTCTTTAAGTTGGTTGAGCCACAGGCCTTACACCTTAGTAAAAACCTCCACTTTTTCTTTTCCTTCAAGTATTGGTAGTTTTTTGAGTAGTTGTTTAGGTATAAAAAGAGGTTTGACTCACTTATACCTACGTTTTGGCCCCTATAAACGTATTCCCTGTAAAAGTCCAAGTTGCTCATATGGGGTTTTAAAAAGTTTTTAGAGTTTAGGACCTTTACCACCTCCTCCACGCTAAACTCTTCCCTTATCTTCCCGTCCGCTATTAGGTTAAAGATTAGTTTGTCGTAGATGTTTTCAAAGTCTTCGTCGCTGAAAACATTTTCCTTTTTACAATCTTTACAATACCAGACGGGTATCCTGTGGCCCCACCATATCTGCCTTGATATGCACCAGTCCTTTAAGTTCTCTATCCAAGGCTTGTAAAAGTTTTCCCAGTTTTTGGGTATAAAATTTACCTTTGAAGTTTCTTTAACCTTTACGGGCCTCTCCTCCCTCCTAATACCTAAGATTCTCCCTCCAACGTCCACGCTTACCTCACCGCTAAAAGTTTCTATAACTTCCCCATCCCTTAATATCTTTAAGGTATGTCCTTCCTTTATAACCTCATAGTTCCCCCTCCTCCCGTTTAAGACCTTGCTTTTTGCGTAAAATTCGTTAAAGACCTCCCTTGGCTCCCCTTGGTAGTAGAGGTAGTAAGTTCCATCTTCCCTCCTTCCCGCAATCTCTTCAACCTCTTCAAAGAGTAAGATTTCCCCTTCCTTCAATATCCTTAGGGTTATAGCCTCACCCCTTATAAACTCAACCCTTTCTAACCTTTCCTCCTCCCTCTCTATCCCCTCTAAGACTACTTTCAGGGAGGGCTCCCTTATTTTTTTGTCGGATACTTTAAAGAACCACTGGACCGAGACCAGGGGCTCCACCGTGCTCTTACAGCGGTAGCACTTCCCCACCGAATGCCTTATCTTTTCCACCTTGCTCAGCAATCCCAACTCCTTTAGCTTCTTTACCACCTCTTCCCTCGCCTTAAAGCGTTCCAAGCCTTCAAAGTCTCCTCCGTTTTCATTTATTATTCCCCTCTCATCTATTACCTTTACAAAGGGTAGGTGGTGCTCCTTGCCTATTTCAAAGTCCAAGGGGTCGTGGGCGGGGGTGACCTTTACCGCACCCGTTCCAAATTCTTTTTTAACCCTCCTGTCCGCTATTATGGGTATTCTCCTTGAAACCCTATCCCCTTTGAGGGATTTCCTCTCTTCCTTTACCAAGGGTAGGAGGGCAAACCTACCTACGAGCTCCCTATACCTTTCGTCCTCAGGATGGACCGCAACCGCTGTGTCCCCGAGCATGG
The DNA here is from genome assembly GCA_015487365.1 of Aquificaceae bacterium. Lineage (GTDB taxonomy): Bacteria > Aquificota > Aquificia > Aquificales > Aquificaceae > S012-77. The sequence goes on along the minus strand of WFPT01000156.1, from coordinate 47 downwards.
TCTCAGGTCTTGTCGTTGCAACTTCTATGTAGCCTCCACCCTCCAAG
>WFPT01000155.1 GCA_015487365.1 Aquificaceae bacterium | reverse complement strand
ACTTTTCCCTTTCCTTCTCAGAAAGGTGTCTTTTGGAGAGCTTTTCAAATAGGTCCCTTCCACCAAAGATTACTTTTTCGGGTTTGAAGCCGAGTTCTTTTGCAGAGGCTATTAGGATTTGAGCTTCTAATATTGCATCGTCCACGTAGCGGGAGTTGAGGTTAAAGGTCTTTTGAAGTTCTCTTTTCAGCTCTTTCCTTGTCTTCCCTTCAAGGAGTCTTTGGTAGGCAAATCTCATGCAAGAAGACCACCTTCTCATAAGGTCGTCTAAGATTTTCTTTTCTTTTCCTTTAACCTTTAGCCTTGCCTGAATGGTGGTTTTAGCTTTTTGCACTCTTCCTCCCTCCTCTGTTTCCGTAAACCCTTACCGCAAAAGAGGCAACTATCGCTATCAGGTCTTCTGCAAGCTCTTTGGTTCTATCTTCTTCGTTTTCCTCAACTACCTTCTCTACCTCTCCTCCCTTTACTATGTTAAGGAGTTTTCTAAGTTGTTTTCTGTTTTCGTTTACTCCGCTCGCTATTTCGGAAATGACTTCGTAGTTCCACCCTTTGGACTTTGCAAAGTCTACAAGTCTCTTTATCTGGTTTTTTAGATACTCCTCCTGCTTTTTTGTAGATACGAGAGCATAAAGAATTACCTTGGGCTTAGGTTTTTCCTCAAGCATGCCGAGGAGTTTCTCTATGTCCTCGGGTGTCTTTAAAGGCTTGAGCAAGCTCTGTCTTTCCCGATTCAATAGAGTAAATGTGGAGGTTTGTCCATATAACCTCAACTGTTGCTCACCTCCTTAAATTTACTCTTTTTAAAGTAGTTTAGGTTTAGGTCGTATTCGTAAAGTTTTTTTATGGCCTTTAACACTTCAAGGGCCCCACTTATGGAAAGCTCCAAGAGTTTGTTAAAGGTTTTTAGGTCAATGGGCTCCCTTTCCCCCGAGGCCATAACTTCAACGATTTTACCAGAGCCCGTTATTACCACGTTCATGTCTATTTGAGCCTTGGAATCCTCTTCAAAGTTTAAGTCCAGCAGAATTTTACCTTCCACAATACCTACGCTCACCGCTGAGAGGAAGTCCTTTACTGGGACCTTCGCTATTTTACCTTCCTCGTAGAGCTTTATGAGGGCGTCTGTCATGGCTACAAAGCCTCCGCAAACTGAGGCGGTCCTCGTTCCACCGTCCGCCTGAACTACGTCACAGTCTATCCAAAGGGTCCTTTCCCCCAAGGCGTTTAAATCAACCACAGTCCTTAGGGCCCTACCTATAAGTCTTTGTATCTCATAGGTCCTACCCCCTATCCTACCCTGAACGGATTCCCTTACGCTCCTTTCCTTGGTAGCCCTTGGGAGCATGGAGTATTCCGCGGTTATCCACCCCTGCCCAGAGCCCCTCAAAAAAGGTGGGACACTTTCAACCACCGAGGCGGTGCATATTACCTTAGTTTTTCCAAATTCAACAAAGCAGGAGCCCTCCGGGTAGTCCAAGAAGTCCCTCAAAAACCTTACCTTCCTGAGCTCGTTTGGCTTCCTCCCGTCCGACCTTACAAACATCTTTCCCTTAAAAATTCCAAGAAATTTTTTACGCTCCTTGGTAGGACACTCTCTGAGTTGTATATAAGGTAAAACCTTTTCTTTTCCTTAAACCCTTCCAAGGAAAAGGGCATAACCTCACCCCTTGAAATCTCATCCTTTAAGGAGCTACGGGCTAAGAAGGAAACCCCTAAACCCCTCTTTACCAGGTTTATTATGGTCCTGTTGCAATTTACCTCCATGAAGGGACTTATCTGGTGTGGCTCTAAACCCAGTCCCCTCAATCCCCTCTCTACCAAAAATCTCGTTATGGAGCCCTTCTCCCTTAAAATTATCCTCTCCCTCATCAGCTCCCTTAAACTAACTTTACTTAGCTTTGTAAATATGTGACCTTTGTGGGCAAAGGGTAAAATCTCATCCTCAAACCAGGGTATGCTCTTTAAACTCTTGTGTAAGGGCTTTTCCTCCAATATGCCAACCTGCAATATACCCGAAACTATCCCCTCCTCAACCTGCCTTGAATTACCAACGTATAGCTTTATGCTACAAAAGTAATCGTATTCTTTTAAAAACTCCGCTATGAACTTTGGTAGGAGGTATTCCCCCAAGGTCATGTTGGTCCCTATTACGAGCTGGGCCTTAACCTCCTCCTTTATGTTGCTAACTTCTTCTAAAAGTTTTTCGTAGTCCCTTATCAGGACCTTAGCCATGGCATAAAGCCTCTGGCCCTCCTTACTCAACTCCAAGTAATGGTTCTTCTTTATAAAGAGCTTTGCCCCAATTTCCTTTTCCAGGGAGCGGATGTGTTGAGAGACCGCAGGCTGACTTATGTATAACAATTCACTGGCCTTTGAAAAGCTCCTAAGCTCCGCAACGGTTAGGAAGGTTTTAAGTTTGACCAGGTCCATTACCAGTTTATTTATTATAACCGTTTTGCTATAATATACTTTTATGGCAAAGAAGAAAGGTAAAGAGGTAGTTGGAAAGGTGGAACTCCTGTTACCCGCACAGGAGGCTACTCCCGCACCTCCCGTAGGACCCGCCTTAGGACAACATGGAATAAACATAGGGGAGTTTGTAAAAAAGTTTAACGACGCTTCCAAAACCTACGAAAGGGGAACACTCCTACCGGTAATAATAACCGTTTATAAGGATAGGAGCTTTGACTTTGTCCTAAAAACCCCTCCCGTTTCCTTTTTACTGAAAAAGAGGGCGGGTATTGAAAAGGGCTCGTCTGAGCCCAACAAGAAGAAGGTGGGGAAGGTTACCTTAAAGGACGTAGAGGAGATAGCTAAGATGAAGTTAAAGGATATGAACACCAGGGATTTAAAGAAGGCGATAAGATGCGTGGTGGGAACCGCAAGGAGCATGGGTATAGAAGTGGAGGGTTGGAGGGAGTAAGGGATGGCAAGGAGGGGGAAAAAGTATCTTAACGCCTTAAAGATTTACGACAAAACCAAGCGCTACACCTTGGAGGAGGCCATAGACCTTTTAAAGGAGATGAATGAGGTCCTTAAAAGGAACTTTGACCAAACCGTTGAGGTAGCTTACAGGTTAGGGGTTGACCCACGCTACGCGGACCAGATGGTCAGGGGCTCCTTGGTCCTCCCAAAGGGTTTGGGTAAGAAGGTAAAGGTTTTGGTCCTTGCGGAGGGTGAAGCTACCAAGTTGGCCCAAGAGGCTGGGGCGGATTACGTGGGGGGTGAAGAGCTCATAAACAAAATCTTAAAGGAGGAGTGGATAGATTTTGACGTGGTAATAGCGGTCCCAGAGATTATGCCAAAGGTCGCAAAGCTTGGTAGGATTTTGGGCCCGAGGGGTCTTATGCCCAGTCCCAAGACGGGAACCGTAACCAGAGACGTAAAAAGGGCAATAGAGGATGCAAAGAAGGGTTTGGTTGAATTTAAGGTGGACAAGAGTGGAAACCTGCATATGCCCATAGGAAAAATTTCCTTCCCAAAGGAGGACCTCTTAGAAAACGCTTACGCCTCCTTGGAGGCGGTGTTAAGGGCAAAACCACCGGGGGCCAAAGGCCAATACATAAAGAGTATGGCCCTATCCTTAACCATGAGCCCCTCCGTTAAAATAGACTTAAACTCCGCCCTCAGGAGGTTGCAGGAGGTAGCCTGACATGGAAGTAAAGGAGGTGAGGAAGAGCCTTTTAAGGAAGCAAGAAATAGTAAATCTTTATAGGGAGAAGTTAAGCAGGTCCAACGGCTTTATAGTCCTCTTTGACTTTTCAAGGATAGATGCCCAACCCCTCTCTGAGCTCCGTTTAAGGGTAAGGGAGGCGGGGGGTGAGATAGTGGTTGGGAAGAATAGGCTCATGCTTAGGGCCTTTCAGGACACCCCCCTGTCCGAAAAGAAGGAAATTTTTAGGGGTCCTACCGCCATGCTCTTTGCCTACAAAGAGGACGTGGTCCTACCTACAAAGGAGCTGGTTAATTTCTTAAAGGATTACTTTCAGGAAAACTGGGAGGGGAGGATAAAGGGTGGCCTCTTGGAGGGAAGATTTTTAGAACAAAGACAAATCATAGAGCTTTCCAAACTCCCAAGCAGGGAGGAGCTCATAGGGAAGCTTCTGTTTGTCTTAAAGGCACCTATTCAGAACTTGGCTTACGTCCTCAAAGCCCCCGTTCAGAACCTGGCCTTGGTCTTGAAATCTGTATCTGAAAAAAGTTAAAATAAATAAGGAGGAGGTGTAAGATGGCGAAGGTGGATGAAATAGTAGAAGCCATATCCAACATGACCTTGTTGGAGGTTGCGGAGCTCGTTAAGAAGTTGGAGGAAAAGTTTGGAGTTTCCGCACAGGCCTTGGCGGTTGCCCCCACAGCGGTAGCGGGTGCTCCCCAGCAGGAGGAGGAGGAAAAGACGGAGTTTGACGTAATCTTAAAGTCCTTTGGTAAGAACAAGATTCAGGTAATCAAGGTGGTGAGGGAGATAACGGGCCTTGGCTTAAAAGAGGCAAAGGAGCTGGTTGAATCCGCACCTAAAGCTGTAAAGGAGGGGGTTTCCAAGGAGGAAGCTGAGCAAATTAAGAAGAAGTTAGAAGAGGTGGGGGCGGAGGTAGAACTAAAATAAGGATAAACTTAGTCCTGTCGGGTGGAGCCATAAGGGGAGTAGCCCACGTAGGGGTCTTAAAGGCCCTTGAAGAGGAAGGTATAGAGGTAAATGCTATAAGTGGCTCCTCCGCGGGGGCCTTAGTGGGTCTCTTTTACTGTGCGGGTTACCCTCCCCTTGAAATGTTAAAGCTACTAAACTCCATTAACTTCTTTGAGGTCCTGTCCTTCACCCTGCCCAAGATGGGTTTTTTATCCTTAAAGAAAGCGGAGGGCTTTTTGAGGAAGCTCTTGAAGGTCCATTCCTTTAAGGACTTAAAGAGGGGGCTGTTTATCTGCGCCCTTGATATAAAGAGGGGGAGGACTTACTACTTTAACGAGGGGGACCCCGTAAAACTGGTCTTGGGGAGCTGTGCCCTACCCGGTGTCTTTGAGCCCGTAAAGTATAAGGAGTACCTGTTGGTGGATGGGGGGGTTACCAACAACCTACCCGTTGAGCCCTTCCTTGGGGACGAGCTACCCGTGGTGGGCGTAGATGTTAATAACTCACCCTTTGAGGAAAGGCCCAAGAACCTCTTTCAACTCCTAATAAGGTCCTTCGTCTTGGCGGGTAGAGAGAGCACAAACCTAAGGAAAAGGTATTGTAAGTTAGTCTTAGAGCCACCCGTTTATAACTTTCCCCTCTTTGACTTAAAATCCGCAAACAAAATTTACAAAATAGGTTATGAGAGTGCCAAAAGGCTCTTAAAAACTAAGGGAGCAACCCTTTAAAGAGTTTCCATCAAAGTAAAGGCAAAGGTTATTTGCAAAGTCGTATTCAAGGTATGAATAGGTTGAGGAAATCCTTAGGGTTCCAGAATCAAAGGAATAACCGTTAAAGTGGAGGGAGTAAAATTCAAGGGAGTAAGGCAATCCATCGTAGAGTATAGGTGTGCTAACCAGCTGATAGCTCTCGTTGTTAAAATCCACTTTAAGCTCCCTCCCTTCAAGGCTGTTACCTCCACTATCCCTTATAAAGAAGCTAAAAGTTATAACCCCCCGGTTGAAGCTCCTTTTAAAACTTAAAAGGTATTGCTCACCCCCGGAGATTAGGCTAAGGTCTGAGCAGTTTAAGGAGTTTCCAAAAAAAGAGCAACTCCCCCTTAAAACCGCCCTTAAAGATAGGACGAAACAATCATTATAAACGACCTTACCCTTTATGGAGCACTCCCCCTTACCCAGAATACCCACCGGTATAAAGTATAGGGGAAACCTAAAAAGCTTTGCAACCTTAAACAGCTCCCCCTCAAAGGTAAGGGAAAGGTTTTGGCTTTCGTTTTCTCCCCCCTTGGGAACTCCCACCACCTTCTCCCTACCGCAGGAAAGGATTAGCAGAGCCAAAAAGATTAACAGCATCTTAACCTTAATTTTAGTCCAAAAGGCCCTCCCTCCTCAAAGATAGGTAGCCCTCCTCACAGAATATAAGGTGGTCTATGAGCTGGACCTCTAAGAGCTCACAGGCGCTTTTTAACCTCTTGGTAAATTCTAAGTCCTCCCTTGAAGGCCTCAGCTCACCGGAGGGGTGGTTGTGGGCAACTATTAAACCGTAGGCTAAGTTTTCCACCGCACCCCTTAAAATCTCCTTTGGTGAGGTGAAGACTACGTTTAAACTCCCCACCGCAACCACCTCCAAACCTAAAAGTTTTAATGCGGTGTTGAGGTAGAGGCAAACCAACTTCTCCTTCCTGTCAAAGAGCTTCCTCTCCTTTAAAAATCTATAAACCGCCTCCGGTTTATCCAAAATCACCTTGGAAAAGGGATTTTTTATCCTACCGCTTAACTCCAAAAGGGCCTTTATCTTTAAAGCTTTGGCCAAACCAAGGCCCTTAAACTCGGTTAGCTCCCTTACCGACATACTTTTAAGTTTTTCCCAACCCAAGGAGATTAACTCCTCCGACAGGGAGAGGACGTCCTTCTCCTTAGTTCCACTCCCCAAGATTACCGCCAAGAGCTCCTCATCGCTCAAACTCCTCTCCCCCTTCCTAAGGAGCTTTTCCCTCGGCTTTAACTCGTCGGGTAGCTCCCTTAAACTTAACCTCTTATACCTCATATTGTTTCGGGGTGGGGGGACTCGAACCCCCGACCTTCGGCTCCCAAAGCCGACGCTCTACCACCTGAGCTACACCCCGTTAGTATGTTTAATTATAACAGCTTCTTCTTTTTCCGAAATACTGCCGAAATTGGAAATACTATTAACTACATCTCTTAGATAGTTTTCCGTAAGATGTGCGTATCTCTTAGTCATCCTAAGGTCAGAATGATTAAGTAATCTCTGAACTACATAGATGTCTTTTGATTTTATAGCTACCCAACTGGCAAAGGTATGTCTAAGGTCGTGGAACCGAAGGTTTTTAATACCCGCTTTTTTACAAGCACTTTTGAAAACTTTCAGGTAGGTTCCATCCTCGTATTTATAAGGGAGACCAAAACTGTTGGTAAAGACGAACCCATGCTCCTTCTTTTCCTTCTCCAAATCCTTTAAGAGCCTATAAACCACATCGTTCATAAAGACCTTGTAGGTCTTTTTTGTCTTTGAGTATGAGGAAGGAACATATATAACCCTATTTTCAAAATCCACATTCTCCCACTTTAACGAAAATATTTCTCCCGCTCTAAGTCCAGTATTTAGGGCAAATACTATTACAGGCTTAAACCACTTAGGACAAGCATCTATCAGTTTTTTTGCTTCCTCAAAGCTCAAGAAGCGAATATTCTCCTTTTCTTCAACTTTAAATTTTTTTATTTTAGGAATATCCTTTTCATATATACCCATTTCCTTTGCCCTTCTAAAAATACTGGAAAGAACCGTAAGCTCTTTATTTACAGTTTCCTTTTTTACTTTCTTTAATCTTTCCAGTTTATATTTTTCTATAAGTGTCATATCTATTTCCGAAAGTCTGTAGTTTCCAAAAAAGTCAAGAAGCTTTCTTATCCTTGACCTGTGCTTTTTCTTACTCTTTTCCCTGGCATTTGAATTGCTTTCATACCATATGAGATAATTTTGAACCGCCTCTTTAAACAAGATATCCCTCTTATGTGGAACATATTCCCCCCTTATTATCCTTGCTTTTACTTCATTTGCAATTTCCTTAGCTAATGTTTTTGACACTGCTCCTATTCTTTCATAGTATCTCTTCCCTTTATACATAAATTCAAAATACCAAACCTTACCCTTCCTTCTCAAATATCCATCACCTCTTGCCATACTTTTCACTATTTTAACAGAAACTCCATCTTTCCTCAATCAAGGTGGTTAGGGTAGTTCTTAGAGGTGAAGAGGAGGAAGAGTACCTTACCTT
>WFPT01000154.1 GCA_015487365.1 Aquificaceae bacterium | reverse complement strand
ATATTTATATAATATGAGTGGGAAAAACGAAAGAAAGGTAAGGGTAGCGATAGTGGGAGTGGGTAACTGTGCAAGCTCTCTTGTGCAGGGGATTTTTTACTACAAGAACAAGGGGAAGGTGGATGTAAGTGGTCTTATGCACGAAGACGTAGGGGGCTATAAGCCCTGGGATATTGAGGTGGTTGCAGCCTGGGACATTGACAAAAGGAAGGTAGGTAAGGACCTTTCAGAGGCCATCTTTGCAAAACCTAACTGCACCGCGGTCTTTGAGCCAAACGTTCCAAAGCTCGGGGTGAAGGTGAGGATGGGTAAGGTTTTGGACGGTTTTGCACCCCATATGAAGAATTACCCCCAGGAGCAAACCTTTGTTTTGGCGGACGAAAAGGAGGATGAACTGGAAGATGTGGTGGCGGTCTTGAAGGAAACTCAGGCGGATGTTCTGATTAACTACGTCCCCGTAGGCTCAGAAGAAGCTGCAAGGTTTTACGCAAGGGCCTGCTTGGAAGCGGGGGTTTCCTTTATCAACGCAATGCCCACCTTCATAGTCTCAGACCCCGAATGGGCCAAGAAGTTTGAAGAGAGGGGGATACCGGTTGTTGGGGACGACATAAAGTCTCAGGTGGGAGCCACTATCGTCCATAGAACTCTAACACAGCTGTTTATAGACAGGGGTGTAAAGATAGACAGGACCTACCAGCTAAACTTCGGTGGTAATACGGACTTTTTGAACATGCTTGAAAGGAGTAGGCTAAAAACTAAGAAGGTTTCCAAAACGGAGGCGGTAACCTCCCTACTACCCTACGAAATAGGAAAGGATAACGTCCATATAGGTCCCTCCGATTGGGTCCCTTGGCTTAAAGACAGGAAGATAGCATACATAAGGCTTGAAGGTAGGCTCTTTGGAGATGTCCCCATGTACGTGGAGCTAAAACTGGACGTGGAAGACTCACCAAACAGCGCGGGTTCTATGATTGATGCCATAAGGTGCTGTAAGTTGGCAAGGGACAGGGGAGTGGGAGGACCTCTCCTATCCATATCCGCCTATACTATGAAACACCCACCCGTCCAATACCCGGACTATCAGGCCAAAAAGATGGTTGAAGAGTTCATAAGGGGGGAGAGGGAAAGGTAATCCCTCCCCCTTTTACTTTTTTTGTAAATTAACGTTAGGCTCTATATTTATGCTTTATGAAGGTAAAGGTCTTTACTTTAGAAGAGGCAAGGGATGTTTTGGTTAAGATAAAGCCACTGGTGGAAGCCATAAACGAGGCAAGGTTTGAATACGGAGATGTCTCCCAAAGGCTTGAAGGTGAGGAGGACGAGCTTGAAAGGTTATACCTAAAAACTAAGCTAAGGGAAATTGAAAAGAAGGTTGAGGGGTTTTTAAAGAGGATAGAGGAGTTAGGGGGAGTTATAAAGGGCTTTGACCCCCTTTTGATAGACTTCCTCTCTTGGCACAAAAACCGATACATTTGGCTATGCTGGAAGGAGGGTGAGGAAACCATAAACTACTGGCACGAGCTGGAGGAGGGATTTGCGGGAAGGAAACCCGTCTCCCTGCTCTTTGAGTGATAAAATTAAAGGGCTATGATAGACAGGGAAAAGTTAAAGTTGGCCATAAAGATGTTTTTAGAGGCCATAGGGGAAGACCCAAACAGGGAGGGGCTTAGGGAAACCCCGGAAAGGGTGGTGAGGATGTGGGAGGAGTTTGAGAGGATGAGGGAGTTTGACTTTAAGCTCTTTGAGGAATACGGAAACTACAACGAGATGGTGGTGGTAAAGGACATATACTTTGGGAGCTTTTGCGAGCACCACCTTTTACCCTTTGTGGGGAAGGTCCATATAGCATACATTCCAAGGGATAGGGTCTGTGGCCTTTCAAAGTTGGTAAGGACGGTTAGGGCCTTTTCTTTAAGACCGGAGGTTCAAGAGAGGCTAACCCAGAGGATAGCAAACTTTATAGAGGAGGAGTTAAACCCCAAAGGGGTGGGTGTCATAATAGAGGCTGAGCACCTGTGTATGTCTTTAAGGGGAGTTCAAACTCCTGGACACCTAACGGTAACCTCCGCCCTAAGGGGTATATTCTTAAAGGACCAAAGGACCAGGGAAGAATTTTTAAAGATAGTTAAGGGAGCTTGAAGGCGGTAGTTCTCATAAACTTGGGGGGGGCGCCCAACTTAGAGGGGGTTAGGGACTTTCTCTTTAACCTCTTTTACGACGAGCACATATTAAACCTAAAAAACCCACTGAGGTATCTTCTGGCTAAGCTTATAAGTCTTTTGCGCTACAAAAGGACTGAAAAGATTTACAAATACCTTGGAGGTGTCTCTCCCCTTTACACAGAGACCCAAAAACAGGCGGAAGCCTTGGAAAGGAAGTTAAGGGGGTGGAAGGTTTATTACGCCATGAGGTATTCCCCCCCTACCATTAAAGATGTGGTAAAGAAGCTATACGAGGAGGGCTTTAAGGAGGTGGTTTTCTTCCCCCTCTACCCCCAGAGGAGTTTTAGCACCTACGATTCGGCAAGGGACGAAATCTTAAAGGCTTTAAGGGAATACCCCTTAAAGGCAAAGGTGGTAAAGGAGTTTTACAGGGAGCCCTGCTTTATAAAAACTTGGCAAGGAATAATAGGAGAATACGTAAAGGATGATGAGGACTTTTTCCTATTTTCCGCCCACTCCATACCCCTGTCCTTTGTAGAGAGGGGAGACCCTTACAGGGAGCAGGTGGAAGAAACCGTAAATCTTATCATGAAAGGCTTTAAAAATCCCTTTAAAATTTGCTATCAGAGTAAGGCAACCTTAGGTAAATGGCTAGAACCTACATTAGAAGAATGTTTAAAGGAGCTGAGGGGTAGGAGGGTTTTGGTAATACCGGTTAGTTTCGTAAGTGAGCATTTGGAAACCCTCTACGAGCTTGACCTCATTTACAGAAACTTGGCCCAAAGGCTAAAAATAGATTACGTAAGGGTAAAAACTCCCTCTTGTAGGGATAGCTTTGTTGAATGCTTAAAGGAGATTCTACTAAATTTAAGGTAGTATGGGGTATTTAATGGAAACCTACAAGAGGCTTGGGGTTGAATTCGTAAAGGGAGAAGGAGTATATCTTTACGACAGGGAGGGTAGAAGGTATTTGGACTTTATTTCGGGTATAGGGGTGGTTTCCTTGGGGCACTGCAACAGGGTTTTGGTGGAAGCCCTAACGGAGCAAGCCAAAAGGCTTTGGCACACCTCAAACCTTTACGAAAATTCCCTACAAGAGGAGCTTGCAAGGAGACTATCTGAAAAGTTTTGGACCAAGGCCAAGGTTTTTTTTACAAACTCTGGAACGGAAAGCGTTGAGTGTGCCATAAAGCTAACGAGGAAGTTCTTTTACGAAATAGGTGAAAAAAGGTATAGAATTTTGGCCTTTAAAAATTCCTTCCACGGTAGGACCTTTGGGAGCCTGTCCGCAACGGGTCAGGAAAAGTTTAAAAGGGGTTTTAGGCCTACCTTAAAGGGCTTTGACTTTGCACCCTTTAACGACAAGGATGCCTTTAAGAGAAAGATTAAGAGAGAAACCGCGGGTATTCTGTTGGAGGTGGTTCAAGGGGAAGGGGGAGTGATACCTGCAAGGGAGGAATTTTTAAAGGAAGTGGAAAGGGTTTGTAAAGAAGAAGGCCTACTTTTAATAGTGGATGAGGTTCAAACGGGTGTTGGGAGGACGGGGAAGTTCTTTGCCTACGAGCACTTTAATCTAAAACCCGATATAGTCACCTTGGCAAAGGGTCTTGGGGGAGGCTTTCCCGTTGGAGCCTGCCTTGCAAGGGAGGAGGTGGCAAAGGCCTTTAAAATCTCAGACCACGGCTCAACCTTTGGTGGGAACTTCCTAGCCTGTAAGGTTGCCCTGAAAGTGGTAGAGGAGGTTGAAAAAATATTAAAGGAAGTTTCAGAGGTAGGTGAATACCTTAAAGAAAGGCTAAGACCTTATGGAAAGGTAAGGGGCTTAGGGCTTATGGTGGGCTTAGAGCTTAGGGAGGATTGTTCAAAGGTGGTGGAAAGGCTTTTAAGGGAAGGGGTTTTGGTAAATTGCACCGCAAAGAGGGTTTTAAGGTTCCTCCCACCCCTGATAGTTAAGAGGGAGCACGTAGATGAGATGATAAAGGTCCTTGATAGGGTTTTAAGGGGTGGTTAAATTAAGTAAGGAAATGGGAAAGGAAGCCTTAGTAAAGGACTTAAAGAAAATCTTGGGGGAAGATAAGGTAAAGGCGGAAGACTTTTTTAGAGAGCTTTACTCTTACGATGCTACCCCTATACCCATAAGGGAGAGGAAAAGGCCCCTGTGCGTAGTCTTCCCCACCTCAGTGGAGGAGGTTCAGGAGGTGGTAAAGTTTTGCTACAAAAACGAAGTGGCTATGTTTCCAAGGGGTGCTGGCTCTGGACTTACGGGTGGCTCAGTCCCTACCAGGGAGGGAGTGGTGATTTCCTTAGAGAGGCTAAAAAAAATTAAAATAGACCAAAGGAACTCCCTGGCCGTAGCTCAGGCGGGTGTGATAACCAAGGACTTGCAGGATGAGGCGGAAAGGTTTGGACTCTTTTATCCCCCTGACCCATCTTCTTACAAGTATTCAACGGTCGGTGGAAACTTGGCGGAAAACTCGGGGGGACCGAGGTGCTTAAAGTATGGGGTCACCAGAGAATACGTTTTGGAGCTGGAAGCGGTAATAAAGGAGGGGGAGAGGATAAGGGTGGGCAATCCCGTAATAAAGAACGTTGCGGGCTACGACTTAACCAAGTTTTTGGTGGGCTCTGAGGGGACCTTAGGTATAATAACGGAGGCGGTTTTAAAGCTGATACCAAAGCCAAAGAGCAGGGGAACCTTACTCCTATACTTAAAGGATGTTTCCCTTACGGGCGATGCGGTAGTAGAAATCTTTTCAAGGGGAATACTCCCCTCCGCCTTGGAATTCTTAGACCAAAACTGCTTAAAGCTACTGGGAGTTGATGGAAACTACGGTGGGGCCCTCATAGTGGAGGTGGACGGTGAATGCGTTAAGGAGCAGGTGGAAACCTTAAAGGAAGCTTTAAAGGATTTTGGGAAAGTTTTGGTGGCAAAGGATAAAACAGAAGAAGATAAGATTTGGAGTTTGAGGAGGAGCTTGGGCCCTACCTTGGCAAAGATTTCCTCGGGTAAGATAAACGAGGATGTGGTAGTTCCAAGGAGTGAGCTTTCAAGGACCTTAAAGGAGGTGGAAGGGATAGCTAAAAGGTTTAACTTAAAGGTGGCTACCTTTGGGCACATAGGGGATGGCAACCTCCACGTTAATTTCCTTTACAACAAGAAGAATAAAGATGAAGAAGAAAGGGCGGAGAGGGCGGTTGAAGAGCTCTTTGACTTTGTAATATCCGTAGGGGGCTCCATAACGGGTGAGCACGGGGTGGGAATTACCAAAAGGGAATTTTTAAAGAAACAGCTTGGGGAAGGTGTCTACAACCTGATGCTTGAAGTTAAAAAAATCTTTGACCCCAAGTTCCTCTTTAACCCAGGAAAGCTCTTTAAAGTTTCTCCTTAATCCTTTCCCAGATTTGGTCTATCCTCCTCTTGGTTTCTTTATCCATAAGGGCCCTCCTGGGCCAAACCCTCCTATAACCTTCCTCTTTAAACTTTTTAGTGGCATCTATTATGACCTTACCCCCAAAGCCGAGCTCTTCGCTGGCGTGGTCCAAAACGTCAATAGGTCCCTTTAAAAGGAGTAGGTCCCTCTTTGGGTCAGTGTTGTTTCCCCAAGCCCAGAGGACCTCCGAAAGGTCCCTTACGTTTATTTCCTCATCAAAGACCACAACGTATTTGGTCAAGGACAAGAGTCCCATACCAAGGAGGGCAAAGCCTACCTTAAAGGCGTGCCCCGGATACCTCTTTTTTATGGAAACGAAGCAGAAGTTGTGAAAGAGGCCGTCCGGGGGGAGGTGGTAATCCACCACTTCCGGTAGGTTAAACTTTATGAGGGGTAAAAAAATCCTCTCGGTCGCCCAACCCATAAACCTATCTTCCATGTAGGGCCTACCCACTATTGTGGTAAGGTATATGGGCTCGCTCCTAAAACAGAGGGCATTTACCCTCATAAAGGGATACTTCTCCTTTGGGGTGTAAAAGCCCGTGTGGTCTCCAAAGGGCCCCTCATCCACCAAGGGGTCCTCAGGCTCCACAACTCCCTCTATGACTATTTCCGCATCCGCGGGGTATTCTAAGGATATACTCTTACCCCTCACCAGTTTAACACCTTCGCCCCTTATTATTCCCGCAAACAGGTATTCATCCACCTCGGGTGGTAGTGGGGCACTGGCTACGTAGGGTAAAAGGGGGTCCCCCCCTATGACTATTGCAACTTCCAGGGGCCTTTTCAGTTTTTTGGCCTTCCAGTAGTGGTGGCTCCCGTCCTTGTGGATTTGCCAGTGGAGTATGAGTTTATCTTCCTCCAAAACCTGAACCCTGTAAAGGCCCACGTTCCTTATACCACTTTCAGGGTCCTTGGTTATTACCTGACCCAAGGTTATAAACCTACCCCCGTCCTCGGGCCAACACTTTAAAATGGGTAAGTCCAAAACATTCACCTTCCCCTCAATTACATTTTCCTGGACCTTACCCTTCCTCACCACCTTTGGAAGGGCATCGTTTAGCCTCTTTAACTCTGGTATCTTTTTTATCTTGTCCAAGAAGGTGTTTGGGACCTCAGGTCTTAAAATCCTGTAAAGCCTCCAACCTATTTCCTCTGGCTCATCAACCCCTAAGACCATCTTCATCCTCTCGTAGGAGCCGTAGAGGTTGGTAAGGACCGGTATTTTGTAGCCCTTTACCCTTTTAAAGAGTAAGGCCTTGCCTCCCTCCCTTGAAACCCTGTCTGTAATCTCCGTAATCTCTAAGAGGGGGGAAACCTCCTCTTCAATCTCCGCGAGCTCACCCCTTTTTTTAAGCTCCTTCAAGAATTCCCTTAAATCCATAAATTTTAAATATAATGGTAAGGCATCTCCTTTTTTTCTTTGCCTTACTCCTCTTCTTTACCCTCATAAACTGGGGTTTCTTTGAAAACCTAAAAAACTTACCTGACAAGGGCTTTTACATTGTAATCTTTGCCATAAACTTTGACTTAATAGTTTTAATAGTTCTTAGTGCGGTCCTTTTGAGGAAGCTGATAAAAATATACGTTTCAAGGGAAAAGAGGATAAGGAAGAAGCTCTTAAAGGTGATGTTTTTATACCTTTTTATTCCCATACTTCTTGTAAATCTTTCCCTTTCCTTTGTTTTGGTTAAGGCGGTAAAGAGTTATGCCCTTTTGAGGTCGGAGGAGATTTTGGAACTTTCAAAGACTTTAAAGGATGAAGTTTTAAACCTTAAAAATAAAAAACTTTTAAAGGATGCGGAAAAGTTGGAAAAGCTTTCAAAGGAATTTAGGACTTTCGTATATACCAGGGATATCGTCTCTGGCATATTCGTCTATTTTATGGTCTTACTTTTGGTTTTAACTTTACTTGCCAGTGCCTGGGCATCCTTCCTCTTTGCAAGGAGAATAAGCGAGCCAATAGAGAGGCTTTCTTTAAGCGCTAAGCTCATAGCTCGGGGAAAGTTGGAAACCCCCATAATAGTTGAAAGGACCAACGACGAAGTGGAAGAGCTCTCCCTCTCCTTTAAGAGTATGAAGGAAAAGTTAGTTAGCGCCTACAAGAGTTTAAAGGAGGAGAAGGAGCTTTTGGACAAGATTTTGGACAACCTACCGGTGGGTGTTCTGTATTTAAGCAAGGATGGGAAGGTAATAAGGAAGAATAAGAGCCTTGAAAGGGTTTTAAAGGAGGGGAAAAATGTAAGGGAAGTTAGGGTAAATTTGGGGGAAAACGAGGTGGTCATATACGAGGACATTACTCCCGTAGTTTTAGCGGAAAGGTTTAAAACTTGGCAGGAGGCGGTAAAGAGGATTGCCCACGAGATAAAAAACCCATTAACTCCGGTAAGGCTAAGCCTTGAAATGCTATATCAAGAGCCAAAGGAAGAAAAGTTTAAGGAGGTCATACCTACCCTTTTAAGGGAAATTGATAGGATAGTGGAGCTCATAAACCGTTTTAGGGACCTGACCTTGGACAAGGAGTTTAAACCTGAAAGGGTAAAACTTAGAGAGATTCTGGAAGAAGTTTCAAGGCTTTATCCCTCCTTAGAGTTGAAGGTTGAGGGGGACAAGCAAATATACGGGGACGTAGGTATGTTGAAGGAGGTATTTTTAAACCTAATAAACAACAGTTTGGAGTGGGGTGCAAAAAGGGTGGAGGTTAAAATAGGGGAAGACTCTTTAACTTACAGGGACGACGGTAGGGGCATAGACTTGGAAAATCCGGAGGAAATATTTATACCCTACTACTCAAAGAGCCCAAAGGGTATGGGCCTTGGTATGGCGTTGGTAAAGACTTACTTAGAAAGGCACGGCTGGAAGGTTGAAGTTTTAAAAGAAAACAGGGGCTTTACCTTGAAGGTTTATTTTTAAAGGCCTAAAACCTTTAAGACCTCTTCAAGCTTTGGGGGAGCTTCCTCAACCTTTGGGCAAACTTTAAGGGCGGTGTCTGGGTCTTTGAGACCGTTTCCCGTTAAGGTGCAAACCACCACCTCCCCTCCCTTAAAGAATCCTTCACCGTTAAGCTTTATAAGGCCCGCAACGGAAGTGGCGGATGCGGGCTCACAGAATATACCTTCCTTGGTTGCTATCAGTTTGTAAGCCCTAAGTATTTCCTCGTCGCTTACCGAAAGTATCTGTCCCCCCGACTCGGTTTTGGCTCTAAGGGCTCCCTGCCAGCTGTAAGGGTTCCCTATCCTTATGGCGGAGGCTATCGTCTTTGGATTTTTTATGGGATAACCCTTTACGATAGGTGCCGCACCTTCTGCTTGAAAACCCATCATCTTGGGAAGTTTCTTTATCTTACCCGCTTGGTAGTATTCCTTATAGCCCTTCCAGTAGGCGGTTATGTTTCCCGCATTCCCAACGGGTATGAAGTGGTAATCGGGTGCATCTCCAAGGGCATCGCAAATTTCAAAGGAGGCGGTCTTTTGGCCCTCTATCCTGTAAGGGTTTACGGAATTAACTATTTCTATCGGGTAATCTTGGGCTATCCTCCTTACCAAAGATAGGGCGTCGTCAAAGTTTCCCCTTATGGCTACAACCCTTGCTCCATAAATTATTGCCTGGGACAGTTTTCCAAGGGCTACCGCACCCTTTGGTAGTATTATGTAGGATTTAAGGCCAGCCCTTGAAGCATAAGCTGCCGCAGAAGCTGAGGTATTCCCAGTGGAAGCACATATTACCGCTTCCTTTCCCTTTTCCAAGGCTTTGGATATGGCCAAGGTCATTCCCCTGTCCTTAAAGGAACCCGTTGGGTTTAAACCTTCATACTTTAAGTAAATTTCTCCCTTAAAGTTTATCTCCTTTTCTAAGTTTTTGGCTCTTATTAAGGGGGTATTCCCCTCAAAGAGGGTGATTATGGGAGTCTTTTCCGATACGGGTAAAAATTCCCTATACTCCTCTATTACTCCTTTCCATCTCAGCATAACCTAAACTTTTAAAAAGTTTTGTAAAATTTTCATTCCGTATTCGGACAAAACGGACTCAGGGTGAAACTGAACACCAAAGGTGGGATAATCTTTAAGTTGTAAGGCCATTACTTCTCCGTCCTCAGAGCGTGCGGTTATTTCAATCTCCTTTGGGAGTGTTTCCTCATCCAAAACCAAGGAGTGGTATCGGACAGCCTTAAAGGGAGAAGGAATACCCTCAAATATACCCTTACCTTCGTGAAAGATAAAAGAGGTTTTACCGTGCATAATTTTCTTTGCCCTTACCACCTTGCCTCCAAAGGCATAGCCTATGGACTGATGGCCTAAGCAAACTCCCAATATGGGCTTTTCCTTGTAAAACTTTTTTATAACTTCAACGGATATTCCAGCCTCCTTTGGAGTGCAAGGTCCAGGGGATATTAAAATTTTGTCAAAATTTTTGGCATAATCCACTTCCACTTCGTCGTTCCTTTTTACTTCCACCTCCACCCCCAGTTGTAGGAGGTATTGAACCAAGTTGTAGGTAAAGGAGTCGTAGTTGTCTATTACCAAAACTTTCATAATAGATGCTTTTTAAAGAAATCCACCATCAGCTTCCAAGCTTCCTCCGCCTTTTCTTTATTATAAACCTCTGGCCTCTTGTCGTTTAAGAAGGCGTGGCTTACACCTTCAAAGACCTTATAGCTTATGTTTGCTCCCTTTTTATTGGCTTCTTCTATTAAATTTTTGGCCTCTTCCACATCCACAAACTCATCCTCTTGGGCGTATATGCAGAGCGTGGGCATCTTCAAGTTTTCCCACTTTAAGGGAACGAGTTGGTGGAGACCGTAGAAGGGAACGGTAGCGGAAACCTTATCTGGGAAACGTGAAGGTAAGTAAAGGGCCAAGCTTCCACCACAGCAAAAGCCACTTACCCCAACCTTTTCAACTCCCAAAGACTTTAAGTATTCAACACCCGCTAAGAATAAACTATCTACAAAGTTTAGCCTTTCAAACATCTGATTCATAAGTTTTCCCGCATCCTCTGGGTTGTCCGCGGTCTTTCCCAAGTAAAAGTCTAAGGCTAAAACCCTAAAACCTTCCTCTGAGAGCCTTTGGGATAGCTCCTTTACGTTAGAAAGAGATG
>WFPT01000153.1 GCA_015487365.1 Aquificaceae bacterium | reverse complement strand
CCTTATATCCCTCTCCGCAAAGAGGTCCTCCATAAATCTCCTTGAAAGGCCTACCCCTCCAAGTCCCATGTGTCCTACATAAGGCTCAGAGGTAATAAAGGTTATGGGGACCTTATACCTTAACCTCCTCCTCTTTAACTCGTAATGAAGCATAAGAACGAACTCATAGGCGGGACCAAAACAGCTGGTCCCAGGTATAGCCCCTACGACAACGGGTCCGGGATTTTCATAGAGCTTTTTAAGCTTTATCTGTGTGTCCAGGGAGTGCTCAAGGGTGCATATAGAGGCGGAATTTTCCCTTTGCCCTTCTACGCCAAAGATTAGCTTTGGGCCCGTTGCAAACACCAAATAATCGTATTCCAGTTTTTTACCAGATTTAAGGGTTACAAGATTATTATCCGCATCAACGCTTTCGGCTTTTTCGTTGATAAATTCAATACCAAACTTTGGAAGTAAATCGGATAGGGGGACCGTTATATCTTCTACTTTCCTCCACCCCATCGCCAGGTGGGGAAGGGCAGGGGTAAATACAAAGGAAGGTCTTTCCGAAACAAGGGTTACCCTTAAATCTCCCATCAGCTTTTTTAGGTTGTATGCGGTAGCTACACCACCTATTCCTCCACCTACTATGACTATCTTCTTTGACATAAAGATTAAAATATAGCATTTTTGAAGAGGTTATAATATAAGAACTATGGCAAAGGTTTATTACGATGGGGATGCGAGTTTGGACCCTTTAAAGGGTAAGGTTGTGGGTATTTTGGGCTACGGCTCCCAGGGGCATGCACACGCTCTGAATTTGAGGGATTCGGGAATTGAGGTTATAGTGGGGCTTAGGAAGGGAGGTAGGTCTTATGAAAAGGCGAAGAAGGACGGCTTTAACGTTTTAAGCCCTTCGGAGGTTGCAAAGAGGGCGGATGTAATCATGTTCTTGGTCCCCGATACGGTTCAGCCTTCCCTATACAGGGAGGCGGTAGAAGAGCACCTCAGTCCTGAAAAAACTTTGGCCTTTGCCCACGGCTTTAACATACACTTTAAGCAGATAGTTCCCCCAAAGGAAGTGGATGTTTTTATGGTCGCTCCAAAGGGACCAGGTCATCTTCTGAGGTGGATGTATGAAGAAGGTAAAGGGGTCCCAGCCTTGCTGGCTGTATATCAGGATGCAAGTGGTTATTGTAAGGATAAGGCTTTGGCCTACGCAAAGGCCTTGGGCTCTACCAGAGCGGGAGTGATAGAGACTACCTTTAAGGAGGAAACGGAAACGGACCTCTTTGGGGAGCAGATGGTCCTATGTGGGGGGGTAACCGCCCTTATAAAGGCGGGTTTTGAAACCTTGGTGGAAGCGGGTTATCAACCGGAGGTAGCATACTTTGAGTGCCTGCACGAATTAAAACTCATAGTGGATTTAATCTACCAATACGGTATTTCGGGAATGAGGTATTCCATATCGGACACCGCCAAGTACGGAGACCTTACCAGAGGTAGGAGGATTTACAAGCTCATAAAACCCCTTATGAAGGAAGTTTTAGAGGAGATAAGAACGGGTGAGTTTGCAAGGGAGTGGGTTTTGGAAAACTTAGCCCAGAGGCCCGTTTATAACGCCCTCTTAAAGGAAGACGAGGAGCACCTCATAGAAAAGGTGGGTAAAAGGCTAAGGGAGATGATGCCCTTTATAAAGGGTAAGGAGTTAAAATGAACATAACCAGCAGGAGGGAAAGTTTAAAAAAGTTTTACGAGCCCGTTGGTGAGCTCTTTTTAAAGTACGGCTTTTCCCCAAACTTTATAACCCTACTTTCCCTCTTCTTAGGTAGCCTTTCCGCCCTCGCCTTCTACCACCACAAAGCTCTAACGGGAGCCCTTCTATTGTTCCTCTCGGGCCTCTTTGATCTGGTGGATGGGGAGGTTGCAAGGCTCAGCCTTAAAACTACAAAGTTTGGTGCGGTCTTTGACTGGATTTCCGACAAGTGGGTGGATGGGATGGTTTTAGGGGCGATAGGTATAGCCTATTCAAGCCCCGTAGTTGCGGTGTTGGCCATAACCCTTTCCATGCTCCACTCCTTTATAAAACCCGTAGCCTACGCGGAAATCGGCTACTCTAAAAAGGTCAAGGGTAAGATAATGGACCCCCTGGAAAACGTGGGCTTTTTTGGAAGGCCGGAAACCCACATAAGTATAATAATCTTCTCGCTCTTGGAAAGGATATCCCCCGTTGGCCTATCCTTGGGCATTAAGGTTGTTACCCTCCTAACCTTTCTATCC
>WFPT01000152.1 GCA_015487365.1 Aquificaceae bacterium | reverse complement strand
GTATTCCCTTAGCTCCTCCAAGGGCTCTACCGTAAAGTTTTGGAGGCTCTCAAACTCCCTCTCGTTTTCAGTGTAATCAGTTACCTCTATAATAACCCTCACCTCTGGTTGCCCTTAAATAGGCTAAGGTTTCAAAGATTATCCAAAGCTCAAAGGTAAGAATTAAAAGGCTCGTTAGGGTCAGCAGGGCGTCCCCCTTCTTTAAAAAGTGGAAGGTGTTTAGGAGCATAGCGTAAGAGGTGGTGAGCATCACAAAGAGCATGGGTATTAGGATAGGTTTTGTGGGTCTTCCCCCTTGCCTTAAATATAGGTATGATACTAAGAAGGCAAGGCCTGCGAGGAGCTGGTTTGAGGCACCAAATACGGGCCAAAAGATGAGGCCTCCCTTACCCCCCTCCCTTGAAAGGACCAAGGCCATGGAGGTTAAAACCGCAATAAGGGAGGATAGGTAAAGGTTTTTCAGGGGCTTTAAGTTGAACAAAACCCCGAGCTCGTTAAGTATGTACCTTTGTATCCTTACGCTCGTATCCATGGTGGTCGCAGAAAACAAAACTATAAGGGTTGCTATGAAGGTCCTTGAAAGCTCTCTACTAAAACCTAAGGAAGTAAGTAGGTTTGCACCCCCTTCAACGACCGAAAGGAGGGCATTCTTCTTGGCGAGGGCCCAACTTCCGTAAAACTGGGAAAAGTCCTTACCAAACATGTAAAGACCCGCGGAAACCGCAATAATGGTAGCAAGGCCCAAAGAGCTTTCCCCCAAAAAGCCCAAATACCCTACAACCCTCGCATCACTTTCTTTACTAAGTTGCTTGGAGGTGGTCCCTGAGGCCACCAAGGAGTGAAAGCCTGAAAGGGCTCCACAGGCAATGGTAATAAAGAGGAAGGGGAAGAAGGGTGGGGCACCTTCTGGATTTAAGTTAAGGAGGGGGGCCTTTACCGGTGGGTTTGAAATTACCGCGGACAGGTATAGGAGTGCCAAAAGGACTATAAGCTGTATTCCGTTTAAAAAGTCCCTGGGTTGGAGTAGGAGCCAAACGGGCAGGGAGGAGGCAAAGAAGGTGTAGGTGAATAGGACCAGTATCCAGAACATGAGGGGGGTTAAACCCAAAAGGTTTGCAAGGGGCTTTACGTCTATTGGGAAATTTACCCCCAAAAAGAGGAAGAGGTATAAAAGGAGGACGAAAATAACAGACAGAAGGGCAAAGTTTAGCCTTAGCCTGTATACGGAAAAGCCAAAGGCCAAGGCAAGGGGTATTACCACCCAAGAGGGGATTACGGAGGTGGGATAGCTAACCAAGAGCTTTGCTATTACGTATGCAAAGACCGCATTAACCAGTATGGCCAAAAGGAGTATAACCAGCAAAAAGAGGAGCCTCGCCCTGTTTCCCAAGTAATTCCCAATAATACTCCCTACCGATAGTCCCCTATTCCTTATGGAAACTACCAGGGAGGAAAAATCATGTACCGCCCCTATTAGGACCGCCCCTAAAACAACCCAGAGGAGGGCGGGTAACCAACCCCATATTAAAGCTATGGCGGGTCCCACTATGGGTCCAGCTCCCGCTATGGAGGTAAAGTGATGGCCCAGTAAAATCCACCTGTTGGTGGGAACAAAGTCTATACCATCTTCAAACTCTACCGCGGGGGTCCTGTTTTGGTCGTTTAGCTGGAATACCTTCTCCGCAAGGTATTTAGAGTAAAGGGTATAACCTAAAAGGTATGCCAAAGCCCCAAAACCTATCATAATTAGGGCGTTCATAAGACTTTTATTATAACAACTTTTGGTATAATATTAAGTGGATGCTTAACCTGTCCAACAAGAAGGCTCTTGTTACGGGCTCTACCAGGGGAATAGGGAAGGCGATAGCCAAAAGGCTCTCTCAGCTGGGAGCTAAGGTAATAGTAACGGGAAGGAGTGAGGAGAGGGCCAAGGAAGTTGCAAAGCAAATAGGTAACGGGGCGGAAGGCTACTACCTGAACTTAAAGGACAGGGAATCCATAAGGGAGCTCCACGAAAAAATAGGGGATATAGACATCCTCATAAACAACGCGGGTATAACCAAGGATAACCTGTTTTTAAAGATGAGCGAGGAAGACTGGGAGGAGGTGATAGGGGTAAATCTAACGGGGGTCTTTTTAATGACCAAGGAGTTTGTAAAGGGAATGATAAAGAAAAGGTGGGGTAGGATAGTGAATATAACTTCGGTGGTAGGTCTTGTGGGAAACGTTGGGCAGGTTAATTACGCTTCTGCAAAGGCGGGAATAATAGGCTTTACCAAAGCCTTGGCAAAGGAGCTGGCCAGCAGGAACATAACGGTGAATGCGGTAGCACCGGGCTTTATAGAAACGGACATGACCAAAGGGCTACCGGAGGAGCTCAAAAGGAAGTATATGGAGGAAATACCCATGAAGAGGTTTGGAAAACCCGAGGAGGTAGCAAGTGTGGTTTCCTTCCTATGCTCAGAGGAAGCCAGCTACATAACGGGTGAAGTAATAAGTGTGAGTGGAGGCTTAGCATAAAAAATTTTTAAAGGAGGTGGGGTATGTTGGAAGAAAAGGTTTATCAGATTATCTCAGACCAGCTTGGGGTTGAGAAGGACAAGCTTTCACCCGACAAGAAGCTCATTGAAGACTTGGGAGCGGACTCCCTGGACGTTGTGGAGCTCATAATGGCCTTTGAGGAGGAGTTTGGAGTGGAAATACCCGACGAAGATGCGGAAAAGATACAAACGGTTGGGGACATAATAGCGTATTTAAAGGAAAAAGTTGGTGAATGAGAAGGGTAGTAGTAACGGGTTTAGGGGTAGTCTCACCCGTTGGAACGGGGGTAAAAAAGTTTTGGGAGAATCTAACCAAGGGAGTAAGTGGAATAGACAGGATAAGGAGGTTTGACCCAGACCAGTTCAACTTAAGCGTAAAGATAGGGGGAGAGGTAAAGGACTTTGACGACAGCAAATACTTTGAGCCCAAGGAGGCAAAGAGGGTATCAGACTTTGTAAAGTTTGCCCTGGCCTGTGCCTATGAGGCCATAGAGGATGCGAACTTAAAAAAATTTGACCCTTACAGGGTTGGGGTAATAGTTGGGACGGGAATAGGGGGTTTGAGGGACATAGAAGAACAAAAGGAGGTTTTGGAAAAGAGGGGTGCAAGGAGGGTCTCACCTTTCTTCATACCCTACGGAATATCAAACATGGCCTCTGGACTCATAGCCCTTAGGTTTGGCTTTAAGGGACCAAACTATTGTGTAGTTTCCGCCTGTGCCACTGGAAACCATGCCATTGGGGATGGATTTAGACTGATTCAGAAGGGAGACATAGATGTTGCCATAGTGGGTGGAACGGAAAGTGCAATAACTCCCTTAGGGGTTGCAGGTTTTGCCTCCATGAAGGCTCTATCTACCAGAAACGAAGAGCCAAAAAAGGCTTCAAGGCCCTTTGACAAAGACAGGGACGGCTTTGTAATGGGAGAGGGTGCGGGGATTTTGGTCTTAGAGGAGTTAAACCATGCCCTAAGAAGGGGAGCAAAAATTTACTGCGAGCTGGTAGGTTATGGTGCAACCGACGATGCATACCATATAACAGCTCCCTGTGCGGACGGAGAGGGAGCCTACATGTGTATGAAGTTAGCCTTAGAGGATGGGAAGGTAAAACCGGAGGAAGTAGATTACATAAACGCCCACGGGACCTCAACTCCCCTAAACGACAAGATAGAAACCTTGGCCATAAAAAAACTCTTTAAGGACCACGCCTACAAGTTAAAAATATCCTCCAACAAGTCCATGATTGGACACCTTTTAGGTGCTGCGGGTGCGGTAGAGGCGGTAGCAACCGTAAAGACCATTGAAACGGGAGTGATACCCCCAACCATAAACTTGGAAAACCCAGACCCAGAGTGCGACCTTGACTACGTTCCCAACGAAGCGGTAAAATATCCAGTGAGGGTAGCCCTTTCCAATTCCTTTGGCTTTGGAGGGACGAACGCATGCTTGGTATTTCGGAAGATGAAAGACTAAACGAGCAGGCGGAATTCTTCAAGGCCTTAGGCCACCCAGTCCGTTTAAAAATTTTAAAGGTTTTGGCAAAGAGTAGCTCCCAGTGCGTTAAAAACTTAGGAGAAATCTTGAAAATCTCCCAACCCAGTATTTCCCAGCACCTTGCTATTTTAAGGAACAGGGGAATAGTGGGTTTTAAGAGGGAGGGCTCTTTAATATGCTACTACATAAAGGACAAGAGGGTCTACAAAATTTTAGAGTGTGTAGAAGGTGATGACCTTTGAAGAAATAATTCTAAAGCTTTTAAACTTTTGGACCAAAAAGGGATGCCTCTTATGGCAACCCTATGACATAGAAGTGGGTGCGGGAACTATGAACCCAGCAACCTTTTTAAAGGTCTTAGGTAAAGAGCCTTGGAATGTAGTTTATGTGGAGCCTTCAAGGAGACCAAAGGACGGGAGGTATGGTAAAAACCCAAACCGCTTACAACACTACTACCAACTCCAAGTTATACTAAAACCACCCCCAGAGGAGCCCCAGGAGATTTTTTTAGAGAGCTTAAAGGCGATAGGAATAGACTACAAAAAGCACGATGTTAGGTTTGTTGAAGACGACTGGGAGAGTCCAACCCTCGGAGCTTGGGGTCTTGGCTGGGAGGTTTGGCTTGATGGGATGGAAATTACCCAATTTACCTACTTCCAGCAGGCGGGAGGTATAGATTAAACCCAGTTTCCGTTGAAATAACTTATGGTCTGGAAAGACTAACTATGTTCGTCCAAGGTGTGGATTCGGTCTTTGACATAGTTTGGAGGGAAGGTATAACCTACGGACAAATCTTTAAAAGGTCAGAGTATGAGTGGAGTAAGTATAACTTTGAAGAGTCTGAGCCCGAGCTCCTCTTTAAACTTTATGAACTCTATGAAAACGAGTGTAGGAGGCTAATAGGGAAAAACCTACTGCTTCCAGCCTACGACTACCTTTTAAAGTGCTCCCACACTTTCAACCTCTTGGATGCCCGGGGAGTAATATCACCCTTGGAAAGGAACCGATACATAAGGAGGATGAACAATTTATCAAGGGAGATAGCAAAGCTATGGACAGGGATGAACTCCTAAAACTATACTACTTAATGGTCCTGTCAAGAAGGTTTGAAGAAGAGTGTGAAGAGCTTTACAAACTGGGAGAAATAGGGGGGTATTTGCACTTGGGGATAGGTCAAGAAGCTATACCCGTTGGAACCATAAGCGTTTCCGAAAAGGGAGACCACGTTGTGGCCACTTACAGGGAGCACATCCACGCCATAGTAAAGGGAATACCTCCAAAGGTGGTAATGGCTGAGCTCTTAGGTAAAAGGTGTGGTTGCAGTAAGGGTTTAGGGGGAAGTATGCACCTTTTCAGTAAAGAGTTAAACTTTTGGGGGGGTTATGGAATAGTTGCCCAAGGTTTGCCCGTTGCGGTAGGAATAGGGTATGCCTTAAAGTATAAGGGACTTGGGGAAGTGGTCCTCTGCTTTTTTGGAGATGGGGCTACCAACAACGGAAGCTTTTATGAGAGCTTAAACTTGGCAAAGGTCTTTAACCTACCCATAGTCTTTATATGTGAAAACAACCAGTATGCCATCGGGACCCATTACAGGGACGTTTCCGCGGTTGAGGAAATTTACAAAAGGGCCTGTGCCCACAACATTCCCTCAGAAAGGGTGGATGGGATGGACATATTAAAGGTAGTAGAAAGGACCAAGTTTGCCTTAGAATGGGCAAGGGAAGGGAGGGGACCCTACTTTTTAGAATTTTTAACCTACCGCTACAAGGGTCATTCCATGGCAGACCCTTACAAATACAAAAGTGAAGCGGAGTTTGAGCTGTGGAAGAGGAGGGACCCTATAAAGAGGTTTGAAAAATTCTTGGAGGAGAAAAACTTTTTAGACGAAAGTTTAAAGGAGCAAATAAAGGCCAAAGCTGAAAGGGAAGTAAAGGAGGCGGTAGAGTTTGCAAGGAGCTGTCAGGAGCTAAGTTTTGAGGAGATGGAAAGTTTAATCTATTCAGAAAAGGTTGAACTCAGTTAAAGTCTTAATGTATCACAACATAGCAAAACCTCCCAAGGAAGCCCTTTTAAAGAGTTTATACGTAAAACCAAGGGACTTTAAGAGGCAGGTTAAGTTCTTTAAGCTCTTAGGTTACAGGTTCAGGACCTTGGAAAAGGTAGAGAAAAAAACAGTAATCTTTACCTTTGACGATGCCTACAAGGACTTTTTGGAAAACGCCTATCCCGTTTTGGAAAAGTTTGGCTTTAAGGCATACCTCTTTGTTCCCGTTTCCTTCGTAGGAAGGTTTAACCTCTGGGACTACGAGAAACTGAAAGTTAAAAAGTTTTTAATGGACTGGGAGGATTTAAGATTTTTAGTAAAAGAAGGTTATAAAATAGGCTCCCATACCTTAACTCATCCCTATCTAAC
>WFPT01000151.1 GCA_015487365.1 Aquificaceae bacterium | reverse complement strand
GGTTTAGGGAGCTACCAAGGGATAAGAAGATTATAGTTTATTGCAGGAGCGGAAACAGGAGTGCCTTTGCAACTTACTTTTTAAGGAAGCTTGGTTATGAAGCTTACAACATGGTAGGGGGAATACTCTTTTGGCCCTACGAGGTTGAGGGGGATAGGGTTTTAAAGGACTAAAATCCTCCCCCTCTTATAAAATATTCCTATATGTGGAGAATATGTAAAACTTTTAGGTTTGAAGCGGGACATAGGGTCTGGAAGCAAAATTTAAGCTTAGGCAGAGGCTCTGAGCTTTCCAAGGGGGAGGACTTAAAGAACAAGTGCATAAACTTACACGGCCATAGTTATCTGTTAGAAGTTTATATAAGTGCCAGTAGTTTAACGGAGCAGGACATGGTTATGGACTTTTTTCACTTAAAGGGTGCCTTAAAGGGGCTCATAGAAAAGATGGACCACAGCTTCATCATAGATAAAAACGACCCCATGTTTGAAGAGTTTAAGGCCTTGGCCCAAAGGTGGGGAGGCCTTAAAGTCTTTGAGGTAGATTTTTGTCCCACCGCGGAGGAGCTGGCCAGATTCTTTTACAACTTTTTAAAGGAGAGGTTAAGAGGTATAGAAGGGGTTAAGGTAGAAAGGGTAGTCCTTTGGGAAACCCCAACCTCCAAGGCGGAATACTCGGAGGAATGACCAAGTTCATATTCGTAACGGGGGGAGTCCTCTCTTCCCTGGGGAAGGGGGTAGTCTGTGCCTCCATTGGATACCTTTTAAAGTCCATGGGTTTTAGGATAACCTTACAGAAGTTGGACCCCTACCTGAACGTGGATGCGGGGACTATGAACCCTTACCAGCACGGGGAGGTTTACGTAACCGAAGATGGGGCGGAAACGGATTTGGACTTGGGACATTACGAAAGATTTACCAACATAAGGATGAGCAAGAAGAACAACGTTACCGCGGGCAGGATATACTTTAACGTAATAAGGAGGGAAAGGGAGGGGGGTTATTTAGGAAAGACCGTTCAGGTAATACCCCACATAACGGATGAAATAAAAAAGTGCATAAGGGAAGTGGCCAGGGGGAAAGACTTGGTGATAGTGGAAATAGGTGGGACGGTTGGAGACATAGAAAGCCTCCCCTTTTTAGAGAGCATAAGGCAACTATCCTTTGAGGTGGGAAGGGAAAATTCTCTCTTTATACACCTAACCTACGTTCCCTACTTAAAGGTAATAGGGGAGCTAAAAACAAAGCCCACCCAGCATTCTGTGAAGGAGCTAAGGGCCATAGGGATTCAACCCGACCTCCTAATTTGTAGGAGCGAAAGGAAACTACCTTCCTCCATAAAGGAGAAGATAGCCCTCTTTACCAACACCCAGAGGAGGTGCGTAATATCCGTCCCCGACGTGGAAACCATATACAGGGTCCCCATAATCTTAAAGGAGCAGGAGCTGGACAAGATAATAGTGGAAAAACTCTCCTTAAAGCCAAAGAGGGAGGCGAGCGTGGAGGTCTTCAAAAAGGTGGTAAATGTCTTAAAGGGAGCAAAGAGGGAGGTAAAAATAGCGGTCGTAGGAAAGTATGCAAACCTGAGGGACTCCTACAAGAGTATAGAGGAGGCCCTAAACCATGGGGCCATTAAGAAAAACTTAAAGTTAAAGCTCCTATACTTAAACTCAGAGAGTTTAAAGCTTGAAGAGCTAAAAGGGGTAGATGGCATTCTCATTCCGGGTGGCTTTGGTGAGAGGGGTATAGGGGGAAAGCTCCTTTCCATAGAATACGGTAGGGAGGAAAACATCCCCACCTTTGGCATATGCCTTGGTATGCAACTTATGTGCGTTGAATTTGCAAGGAACGTTTTAAAGATAAGGGGAGCAAACTCCACGGAGTTTGATAAGGACACCAAGGAGCCCGTAATTGACCTGATGGACAGCCAGAGGGAGTTAAGGGAGGTGGGTGGGACCATGCGCTTGGGCTCTTACCCCTGCAAGATTTTAAAGGGAACGAAGGCTTACAGCATATACAAAAAAGAGCTGATTTATGAAAGGCACCGCCACCGCTACGAGTTTAACAACAAATACAGAAGGGTCTTTGAGGAGGGAGGGATGACCTTCTCGGGAATATACGAGGAAAAGAATCTCGTGGAAATAATAGAGCTAAAAGGCCACCCCTGGTTTATAGGCTGTCAGTTTCCTGTCTCTTATACACATCTCCGAGT
>WFPT01000150.1 GCA_015487365.1 Aquificaceae bacterium | reverse complement strand
GGCGTAATCACAACCTAAATACTTTAAGACCCTAAGGGTTTCCTCCCTTTCAACCCCCTCCGCAACGGTTTTAAAGCCTAATTTTTTACCTAAGAATATGATGGAGGAAACGATGGACCTACTCCTAAGGTTCTTGTCTATATCCCTTATAAAGGATACGTCTATTTTTAACTTATCAACGGGGAACTCCTTTAAGTAGGAGAGGGAGGAGTATCCGGTCCCAAAGTCGTCTATGGAAACCTTAACTCCGAGCTCCTTCAAGGCGTTTAAAAACTTCTTCGCCACTTCAAGCTTCCCTATGTATGCACTTTCGGTCAATTCTACCACAAGTAGGGAAGGTTTAAGCTTTAAATCTTCTAAAAGTTTCCTTAAATGGGGTATAAACCTTTGGTCGTAAATCTGTAAGGAGGATAGGTTAAAGGCCAAAAATAGGTCCTTTTCCATCAACTCTTTAAGTTTTTTACAAACCCTTTCTAAAACCCACCTGCCCACCTCGTTTATGAGGCCACTCTTTTCCAGAAGGGGTATGAACTTGGAGGGAGGAACGAAACCCAAATCTTCACTCTTCCACCTCAGTGGGGCCTCAAAGCCCACCACCTTCCTATCCTTTATTTCATAGATGGGTTGGTAAAAGAGAATAAACTCTTCTTTCTCTAAGGCCCTTTCAAGGTGGGTTTGGAGTAGGTAGGTGGATATGAGGGACAAATTCATCTCCTCCTTAAAGAAGACGGGTGAGGAGGGGAGCTCCGTCTTTGAGCGGTATAGGGCACTTTCTGCCTTCTGTATGAGCTCACCTACGTCTTTACCATCGTAGGGGTAAAGGGATATACCTATTCCAAAGTTTAACTTTAAGCTTTTTCCTTCCAAGTTAAAGGGCTCTTCCAAGACCTTCTGTAAACCCCTTAAAAAGTTAGCTATGTCGCCTTTGTCCTTTAAGTGGGTTGGGGCCAGTAGAAAGTCATCTTCTCCAACCCTTGCCAAAAAACCTTCCTTTAAAAATCCCCTAAGCCTTTTACTGAGCTCCAAAATCAGTTTTTCCCCAAACTCCCTCCCATAAGTTCCCGTAATCCCCCTAAAATTGCTCACGTCTAAGTATATGATGGGAACGAGCTTGTCTTTTAGGTATTTTAGGACCTGCGAGAGCCTCTCTTCAAAACCCATACGGTTTAGTAGGCCGGTCCTTACGTCCGTGTAATAGACCTTCCTCAACTTTTCCAGGAGCTCCCTCTCCCTCGTTATGTCCTTACCTATTGCGGAAAAGCCCACTATTTTACCCTTCCTCTTTATGGGGAATATTAGCTCGTCCAGGAAGAAGAGGCTACCGTCCTTCCTCCTATTTACGAATATAGCCCTAAAACTCTTTCCAGAGAGTATGGTGTCCCAGAGCCTTTTGTAAAATTCCTCTGAATGGTATCCGGATTTAAAGAGGTTAGGTTTATTCCCCAAGATTTCTTCCCTTTTGTATCCGCTCATCCTTTCAACGCTCCTGTTTGCATAAATTATCCTACCTTCAAGGTCTGTAATCAGTATCCAATCTCCCGCACTTTCCACTAAATCCTTTAAGAGGTTTATCCAATAGGTCTGTCTAAAACCCTTTACGCTCCTTGAAAGGTTTAAAGAGAGTAGTTCAAGGGAGGTTAAAAACTCCTCCCTGAAAAACCTTGGGATTTGTGAGTAAAGGCTTAAAACGTATTCCACCCTGTCTTCTAAGGTTATAGGTATGTGGCAGGAGGATTCACCTTCCACTATAACTATTTTCTTTTCTTTAAAGGCTTTTAATACCCCTTCAAGGCCATATTCTCCTTCCTTTCCGCAGGAAAAGACTGGACAGACCCTCTCACCTTCAACCCTTGAAACCCTGCAAAAGCTAACGTTTCCACCCTTTGTAAAGAGCTCGCACAGGGCCTTCAAGTAGTCCCCTTCATCTTCTAGGTAGTATGCCCTTTCTTCAAGCTCTAACAGCTTTCTTAAAATCCAATCCCTTATTACGAGCTCCCCTAAGCTGTTTAAGAGCTTTATCCATACCTCCTCTTCCCTTAAATCTTCTTCGTGCAAAAAACCTATTAAGTCCTCACCTTCCTTAAAGGCCCTTATTTTATAGCCCCTAAAGGCTTGTAGGTATTTAAACTTTTTAAAATATTCTGATAAAATTTGTTTAATTTTTTCATCCTCTGGGTAAGTTAAAACCTTTTTTACTTTATTTGAAAACCAGAAGAAGAAAACTTCCCCCACAAAGCTTATTTTAACCTATCCTTCCCGTTATGTAATCTTCCGTTAGCTTTTCTCTTGGTTTTGTAAATATTTTCTCAGTTTCTCCAAATTCTATAAGTTTTCCCATATACAAGAAGGCGGTAAAGTCTGAGACCCTTCCCGCCTGTTGCATGCTGTGGGTCACCACCACCACCGTAATCCTCTTTTTGAGCTCAACCATCAGGTCTTCAATACTGGACGTGGATATGGGGTCCAAGGCGGAAGTGGGCTCGTCAAAGAGTAAAACCTCTGGCTCTACCGCCAAGGCCCTGGCTATGCACAGTCTCTGCTGTTGTCCCCCCGAAAGGGAGTATGCGTTTTCGTTGAGCCTGTCCTTTACCTCATCCCATAGGGCTGAATCTCTGAGGGCCTTTTCAACCCTTTCGTCCAGCTCGGACTTTTTCTTAATGCCCCTCAGCTTTAAACCGTAGGCTACGTTCTCGTATATGGATTTGGGGAAGGGGTTTGGCTTTTGAAAGACCATACCTATCCTCATCCTTATGGGTATTGGGTCCAACTTCCTATCCACTATGTTTATACCGTCGGGGTAAAGGATTATCTGGCCTTCATAACGGGTGTTGGGATATAGGTCGTGCATCCTGTTTAGGGACCTAAGGAGGGTTGTCTTCCCACAGCCCGAGGGGCCGATTATTGCGGTAATCTTGTTTTTATAGATGCTAAGGTTTATCCTGTGTAAAACCCTTTTACTCCCGTAGTAAAAGCTAAAATCCCTTATGCTTATTTTCTCTTCTAAACTACTTTGCATTAAGCCAGAGGTGGGTTGAGGAGGAGGGGAGGTTTATAAAGAGCTTTACGTTAGGATTCTTTTCCAGGCTTTGGGCAATCCTTTGCTCAACTTCAAGCTCCTTCCACTTTAAAAGACTTGGGGTTATGGAGCGGGATATGAGTCTGTTTGCTTCCGCTATGGCCTTTGCGGTTTTAATCTTTGCCTCCGCTTCCGCCTCCGCCTTTATAACCTTTTCCATCTTCTGGGTTTCAGCCTTAATCCTCCTAACCTCCTGCTCCCTCCTTGCCTTCTCCTCCACGTACTTCATCTTCTCCGCCTCCTGCTTTGCTATCTGCACCTCCTTAATCTTCCTCTGTATCTCGGGTGGCAGGAGTATATTCCTTAACATTACATCCACCACAACGACCGAGCCCTTTGAAGTTTCCCTTATTATCTTCCTTATACCTTCCTTAATCTTTGCGGAGATTTCTTGCCTCTTTACCGGTATTTTTTCTGCGGGATACTGGCCTATTACATCTCTAACCACGTCCCTTATGGCGGGATTTATCATCTTATCCTCCCAGTTCCACCCCCAGGTCTGGATTGTTTCCGAGGCGTAGGAAGGTAAGAGCTTGTATTGGACCGTTAGCTCCACGTCTATGGGGAGGCCCCTTTCGTCCAAAACCGTTATTAAGGGTTTGTTTATTATTCCCTCCGAGTAAAGCTCCCTACCCCCTTTGTAGTTTATGGTGTGAATCCTTACATCCACCTTCTTTATACTCTGAATCAGGGGAATTTTAAAGTGTAATCCGGGCATCAGCTCCTCATTACTATACTTTCCTAAGGTTATCCTTATTCCCACCTGGCCACTTTCAACGGTTGTAAAGGAGTTTAAAAGTATTAGGAGTAAAACTACTAAAAGGATACCCGAAAGGCTTAAAAGGGTGCTCCTAATCATTCTTCTCTTCTAAGATTATAGTTAAGTGGGAAGTCCTCCTCCTTATAGGTGTGGCCCTACCGTAGGCCCTTGGTATCCACCTCTTATACATGGGTCCCCTGTCCGCTACCGCCTTTTTAACGTAAAGCTTTTCAACCCTTAAACCTTTGTTCTCAGCGTTGGCCAAGGCACTAAAAAGGAGCTTTTCCGCCATCCTGGCAGCCTTCTTGTGAAGGGCCTTTAAGGTGTATAGTGCGGTTTCTACATCCTTGCCGTGTATCAGCCTAAGAACCTGCCTCGCCTTTAAAGGTGAAATCCTGGCGTAGCGCCAAATGGCGATAGCCTGGTTTTCCCTGTAACCTTCCCTTTCCATAGGTTTTTATTATAACCTAATTTTTCGTGTATAATTTAAGTGTTATGGCGGGCTGTCAAGTATGTGGTAAAAGGCCGGTGGTGGGAAGGAGGGTAACCTTTTCAGGTGAAAGGAACAGGAGAGTATTTAAGGTAAACGTTCATAAAGTGAGGGTCCTATTGGATAACGGCAAAGTTAAGAGGATTTACGTTTGCACCAAGTGCCTCAAAGCGGGTAAGGTGAGGAAGGTAGTTAATGTCTAAGGAGGAGAGGAAGGTAGTCTTAGGACTTTCCTTTGCGGTGGGAGTCCGTATGTTTGGGGTTTTCCTACTCCTTCCCGTCCTCTCACCCTACGTTAAAAGCTTTAAGGACAGCACACCCCTACTAATTGGCCTTTCCGTTGGTATTCAAGGCTTTGCCCAGGCCCTGATGCAGATACCTATGGGCTTTTTTTCGGACAAATTCGGTAGGAAGAGGGTCTTTACCTTCGGTATGCTCCTTTTTATAGTGGGGAGCGTTTTGGGTGGGATAGTTAATTCCGCAAAGGGTATGGTCCTTGCGAGGTTCTTACAGGGCCTTGGAGCGGTTTCCTCGGTCGTCCTCTCCCTCTCCGCGGACCTGATAAGGGAGGAGGTAAGGACGAGGGCCTTTGCGGTTATAGGGGCAACCATAGGCCTTTCCTTTGCCCTGAGTATGGTTTTGGCAAACCCTTTGGCCCACCTCTTCGGAGTCTCCTTCATATTCTTCCTCCTGGCCTTTTTGAGCGCCCTTTCAACCCTATACATACTCTTGTTCATAAGGGAAGTTAAGGTAAAGGGTGAAGTTTCCTTTTCCCTCAGCCCCTTGAAGGATAAAAACCTCCTCCTCTTAGACTTTTCCATGATGTTGCTCCACTCCTTCCTGGCTGGACTCTTTACCGTTATGCCCCTAAAACTCCTCTACGACTTTAACCTACCAAAGGCTGAACACTGGAAGGTTTATCTACCTTCCGTTCTTCTATCCCTCCTCTTGATGGGGCCCGTGGTCTTTTTGGCGGAAAAGAGGAAGAAGACAAAGTTGGTTTTCCTTTTAGGTATAGCCCTTATGGGTTTAGGCTTTTTCCTCTTCTTCTTAAAACCTACAAAGGTTATGGCCTTCCTCTGCGTCCTCCTCTTCTTCTTAGGCTTTAACTTCCTAGAGCCCATAATACCTTCACTCCTTACCAAGTTTGCACCCGAGGAAAGGAGGGGGACCGCCAGCGGAATATTTAACACCTTCCAGTTTCTGGGGACCTTCTTGGGAGGCCTTTTGGGTGGAATATTCTTAAAGTTTAACGACCTTTACCTCTTCTTGCTCTTTTCCCTGATTTCACCCCTCTGGATTCTGTTGGTGGCAAAGCTACTGCCCGAGCTCTGATGGTAGTTTATACGGGAGTAGACGGGAAGAAGACTTTCAGCGTAGAGGTTTCCCCCTTTAAAAGGAGTTGGAAGAGGACGCAGAAGGAAGGGAGGAGGATTTTCGTAATACCCTCCAACAGGTGCTACTTTTCCTACGGCAAGGTAAGGGGAAAGCTTGAAGACTTTAAGAGGGCCTTGGAGGTGGATGTTTATGAGCGCTTTAAGAGTAAAAACTTTAACGTTAGCTTTGAGGGGGAAAACTACTACCTGGTAGTCTTTAAGGGTATAAACTTTACCAACTACTACGCCTTGGACTGCGAAATCTTTTCCCTGGCAAGGGTTTTAAGGGTTTTGGGCTTGGAGGAGGGGAGCGTCTTGGACTTTGGTAGGAATAAAACTACGTTCGTTTTGGTGGAAGGTGGAAGGGTTAAGGCTTACAGGGTCCTTTTGAGGGGAGGGGAAAAGCTCTTAAAGGTTTTACAGAAAAAAAGGTCCTTAAAGAGGGAGGAAGCCTTAAAGCTCTTAAAGGAGGAGGGCTTAGGGGTAAAGGAAGTTAAGGAATTTTTCTTAGACATTTTGGAAGAATTAAAACCCTACCTGAAAGAGCCCATACTTTTAAGCGGTGGCCTTTCCAAAGTTGCAGGTCTTAGGGAGCTCTTTAAGAAGGTTTTGAGGAATACTTACTGTAAGGAGGAGGAAAACTCCTGCTTTGGAGCCAGCTTAAAGTTCCTATACAGGGACCCATATCCCTCTTTC
>WFPT01000149.1 GCA_015487365.1 Aquificaceae bacterium | reverse complement strand
CTCCCTTCCCTCCAACCATCCTTTTAGGTCCTTACCTTCCATCCTCTTTAAAAAGAGGGATAGGGTTCTTAAAGAGGGGGCTAAGAGGAGGAGCTTTTTTACTTTAAGGGGAGGTTTAAACCTTAAATAATTTAGGGCTACGTAACCTCCGTGGGAGCTACCGCACAGAATTATTTCCTCATAAAGGTAGGAAAAGCCCCTTATCAGGACCTCTAAAAGGTCTAAGACTTCCGTGGTGGTCTTCCTTTCGTATTCAAGGTCCATGGCAAAGAAAGATACACCCCTTTCCTTTAAATACCTTCTGGTGATTTCCACCTTTTTACCCAAAACGTTTGAGGTCAAACCGTGGAGGTGAAGCCAAAGTATTTTTAATTCCCCTTTATCGTAAAAGAACATACCTTTTGGTGCGGGCGACGGGACTCGAACCCGCGACCTCCACCTTGGGAGGGTGGCGTTCTACCTCTGAACTACGCCCGCTCAAAGTTTTTGCGGGAGGCGGGAGTCGAACCCGCACGCCCTTGCGGGCAGAGGATTTTGAATCCTCCGCGTCTGCCAGTTCCGCCACTCCCGCTAACGGATGAGCTCATCTAAAACCTCCTCGGAGGTGGGCATACCCGAAAGGACCTTCCCGTTGTAGCCTATCAGGGTTGGAGTTCCACTAACTCCCAAGTTTGCCAAAAAGCTTATGTTCCTCTTTACCTTCTCTACACCCGCTCTACACTGGTTCTTTGAATCGTATTCGTTTTTTAAGCCTTCAAAGCCTTTGTTGTCGCATATTATGGCTACACTCTTGTGGAAGGCCCCCGGATGTATGGCTATAAGGGGAAAGAGTATTACCCTTATTTCCACTCCCTTTTCCTTGGCCCACCTTTCCAAAAGGGGTGTGGTCCTCTTACAGAAGGGACATTCGGGGTCCGCTATGTAATAAACGTACTTTTTGGAGTTTCCCACCTTAAAATCCACAAATCTTGAAAGCTCCTTTAAGGTCTTTTCATCAACTTTGGCATACTCCCTTGCGGTCATATAGGTTAGGTTTACCCTCTCCTTTGTATCTATGAGCCTTCCCGTAAGGATGTACCTTCCCCCTTTGTCCGTATAAAGGACTACTGGGTTTATTCCAGACTTTAAAACTACTTCACAAAGGCCACTTATTTCCTTTAAGGGTTTTATGGCAACTACCTCTATCTTACCCCTTGAAATCCTCTTTAAATTCTCCACTACCACTTCCTTCTTTGGGCAGGAGCTACTACTTAAAGGTGAGCAACTTAAAGCTACGATTAAGCCTAAGCCTAAAAGTTTCTTAACCATAATAAATAAATTTATACCTTTGCTCCCAAAGCCTTTGCCTTTTCTACTACCTCGTCTATGGTCCCAACCATGTAAAAGGCGTTTTCGGGTAGGTGGTCGTATTTTCCACTTAATATTTCCTTAAAGGACCTTATGGTTTCTTCCAAGGGCACGTACTTTCCGGGCATTCCCGTAAATTGCTCCGCTACGTGGAAGGGTTGGGCTAAGAACTTTTGTATCCTCCTTGCCCTATTTACTATGGCCTTGTCCTCCTCTGACAGCTCTTCCATTCCCAAGATGGCTATTATTTCCTGTAATTCCTTATACCTTTGGAGTATCCTCTTTACCTCCATAGCGGTTTGATAGTGCTCCTCTCCTACAAACTCTGGGGCCAAATACTTGGAGGTGGATTCCAAGGGGTCAATGGCTGGGTAAATTCCAAGCTCAGCGAGCCTCCTTGCCAAGACCGTAGTGGCATCAAGGTGGGCAAATATGGAATAGGGTGCGGGGTCGGTTATGTCGTCCGCGGGAACATAAACCGCTTGGACTGAGGTAATGGAACCCTTTTTGGTGGAGGTAATCCTTTCCTGAACCTCTCCCACGTCGGTGTTTAAGGTCGGTTGATAGCCGACCGCGGAGGGTAGCCTTCCTAGGAGGGTTGAAACCTCAGAGCCAGCCTGAACGAACCTGAAAATGTTGTCTATAAAGGTCAAAACGTCCTGACCCTCAACATCCCTAAAGTATTCAGCCATGGTTATTCCCGTCTGGGCCACCCTAAACCTAACTCCCGGTGGCTCGTTCATCTGTCCATAGACCATTACCGTGTAGGGTAAAACTCCACTTTCCTTCATCTCGTTCCAGAGGTCGTTCCCTTCCCTAGTCCTTTCTCCAACTCCTATTACTACGGAAAAGCCTTTGTGGAACTTTGCTATGTTGTGGATTAGCTCCTGCATCAAGACGGTCTTACCTACCCCCGCTCCTCCAAAGAGTCCTACCTTCCCTCCCTTTACGTAGGGCTCCAACAGGTCTATTACCTTTATTCCCGTTTCAAGGATTTCTACCTTTGTAGATTGCTCTTCCAACTTTGGTGGCTCTCTAAACATGGGCCAGTAGTCTTCCGCCTTTACCTCTCCAAGACCGTCTATGGGTTTTCCCACTACGTTAAAAATCCTTCCCAAAACTCCCCTACCGACCGGGACCTTTATGGGTCCCCCCAGGTATTCCACTTCCTGACCCCTGACCAGACCGTCGGAAGGACCCATGGCTATGGCCCTAACCCTGTTTTCCCCTATGTGTTGGGCCACTTCCATGTAGAGCTCTTCTTCCGCCCAGTTTCCCCTGTCGTCTATGAATTTCCTTTTAGTTTTTAGGCCGTGCCTTACAGGAGGCAGGTTTTCCCCTTCAAACTCAACGTCTATAACCGCCCCTATCACCTGAACTATACGCCCCTTCACCATAACGCTAAACTATTTTAGCACAGCTTTTTAAGGACTTGACACACAGGGGGGTTAGGAATATAATTAATAAAAAACTTTAAAAGGAGGTGTTAAGATGTCAGAGGTAGTAAGGGTTGGACAAAAGGTCCCAAACTTTTCCTTAGAGTATTACGACCCCAATACGGGAGACTTTGGTAATCTTTGCTTAGAGGACCTGCTCAAAGAGGGTAAGTGGGTAGTTCTATTCTTCTACCCCGCGGACTTTACCTTCGTATGTCCCACCGAGCTGG
This sequence comes from Aquificaceae bacterium, assembly GCA_015487365.1. Classification (GTDB taxonomy): domain Bacteria; phylum Aquificota; class Aquificia; order Aquificales; family Aquificaceae; genus S012-77. The sequence goes on along the minus strand of WFPT01000149.1, from coordinate 1,487 downwards.
AAGATTTGGCGAGGGTAGTTCCAAACCTTAAAGAAAAAGGAGTTGAGGTTATTTCCGTTTCAACGGACACCAAATACGTTCATCTTGCTTGGCACAAGTACTCTACTGACATAAAGGATGCAAACTTTAAGATGGGGGCGGACCCAACGGGAAACGTTTCAAGGCTCTTTGGGGTATACGATGAGAACACGGGCTTGGCCCTAAGGGGGACATTCATAATAAATCCCGACGGGGTTTTGGTGGGCTCAGAGGTTAATTTCTATAATGTAGGTAGGAATGCGGACGAGCTTTTGAGGAAGATGGAGGCAAACATTTACCTAAAAGACCACCCCGAAGAGGTTTGCCCCGCCAAGTGGGAGCCCGGCAAGAAGACCATAAAGCCCTCACCCGAAATAGTGGGTAAGGTGGTAGAAACCTTAGAGAAGGAATAACTTGATAGTAGCCTTAACGGGGGCGGGGATATCCGCGGAAGTCGGTATCCCCACTTTCAGGGGGAAGGGTGGCCTTTGGAATAAGGAAGACCCTAAGGAGCTCGCCACCCTTTCCGCCTTCTTAAAGGACCCAGTAAAGGTTTGGAAGTGGTACGATTGGAGGAGGTCCCTGATAAAGGAAAAACATCCCAGTGAGGCCCATCACCTGTTAGCAAGGAAAAAGATACCTGTAATAACCCAAAACGTAGATGGCCTCCACCAAAGGGCAGGCTCGGAGCAGGTTGTTGAGCTCCACGGAAACCTTTGGAGGGTAAGGTGTCTAAACTGCTCCTACAAGGGGTGGAATTATGACACACCCTTGAAGGAAGTGCCCCCTAAGTGCCCAGAGTGCGGGGGACTTTTAAGGCCCGACGTGGTTTGGTTTGGAGAGCCCCTACCAGAAGAGGCCATAAGGGAAAGTCTAGAGCTTTTAAATTACTGCTCCCTTATGCTGGTAATAGGAACCTCTGGGAGTGTATACCCCGCCTCCCAGTTACCCTACTACGCCAAGGAAAGGGGGGCAAAGCTAGTTGAAATAAATCCAGAGGAAACACCCCTTTCACCCCTTATGGACTTAAAGATAAGGAAGGGGGCAACCGAGGGCTTAAAGGAGTTCTTCTCCTCCTATGAGCTTTAAATTAGCTTTAAGATTTTTAGTTTCGGGTAGGAGGACTACCCTTATAGTTTCCCTAATAGCCCTGCTAGGGGTCCTCTTAGGCTCCTGTGCCATCCTCCTTACCACAGGCATCTTTTACGGCTTTCAGAAGAAACTAAAAGAGGAAATCCTTTCCCAAACCCCCCACCTTATAATAAACCCACTAAAAGAAGAATACTTAAAGGATGTTTTAAAGGCCTTGAAGGAGGAGGGGGAAGTCGTTAGCTTTTACGATTACAGGCTTTACAATGGAATAATCTCGGTTGAGGGTAAGTTGCAGGTTGTAAATGTAAAGGCTATTGGAAAGCTGGGCCTAAAATTTTTAAAGGACAAAATCTTAGAGGGGGATGGGAGTTTCTTGG
>WFPT01000148.1 GCA_015487365.1 Aquificaceae bacterium | reverse complement strand
GGGTAAGGCTTGAGGTGATAGTGAGGCTTTATGAGGAAAAGGACGTTCAGATTACCGACGAGGAGGTCTTTAAGGTAATAAAGGAAAGGGGAGGAAAGGTTTATCTTTGTGACAGGCTCCACGCAAAGTTTTTGGTTTCGGACAAAAGGAGGGCCATCCTGGGCTCTGCAAACATAACGGGAAGGGGAACCTCACCCTCCTACGGGAACTTGGAGGTGGGGATATACCTTGAAGGGGAAAGGGCCAAGGAGCTTGACCTCTACTTTGAGGAAATAAAGAAAAACTCTCAGAACTTGGACGACATCTTAGGCTTCCTTTTAAGTCCTACGGATAGCTCCTATTTAAGTGCCCTAATCTTGGGGGAGGGTGTTGAGGAGGAGAGCCTTTTAACGGTAGGTGGTGAAATTTTGGTTAAGGTTTTAAAGGTAAATTTCTACAACTTGGACTTTTTCACAAACCCCTTTGAAGGTAACGGGACTTTGGAGGCCTTCCTCCCCCTTGAAGAGTTTAAAAAAATTTTTTCGGGAACGGAGGAAGAAGAGTGGAGGAAGGTTTATACCTTCCTTTACAAGTTAAAGGCGAGGGGGGAGGTAAGGGTTGCCAAGTTGAAAGTTTTGGGGAGGTTAAGGGGAAAGAATGTGCAAACTTTGAGGGAGCCTCCGAAGGTAGGCTCACCCTTAATGCCCTTAAAGGATTATTGGGGGGGAATATTTGGAGGGGGTGTTAAGGTAGGTAAAATTTATGGGACGGAAATAACTTTTAACCTACCCGTCCTTGAAAATTTTAGGAGGCACTTTTTGGTAGTTGGAACTACGGGCTCTGGGAAGAGCTTCTTCACCAAGAAAGTTTTAAAGGCTTTAAGGGATGAAGAGCTCAGGGTTTTCGTCTTAGACCCGCACGGTGAATACGGGGACTTTGAAGTTTTAAAGGTAGATAACACCTTACTCATAAACTCCTTAGAAGACTTAAGCGAGCTTTTAAAGGAGTTTGGCTTTTACCACCACCTCATGGGAAGCTCAAAGGATGCGAGGGAGACTAAGGATTACCTAACCAAGGCTTTGAGGGAAAAAGGGAGCTTAGAGGAGGTTTTTGAAGGAATACCATCAAGAAGTATAAGGGAAGGGTTTATGGAATTTTTAAAGGTATTAAAGGACTTTTACGGCGAGGAGGTTGTAAAAAATCAACCAGAGGTGGTTAAGAAGGTGAGGGAGTTTTTAAAGGGGAGCAGGGGAGTATTGGTCTTTGACCTTTCGGATATTTTGGACTTTAGGAGTAGGTTAAACCTTGCGGGCTTTATAATGGAGGAGCTCTTTAAGGAGCAGAGGAAGAATCCAAGGAATACCTTGCTGGTCTTAGAGGAAGCCCAAAACTTTGCCCCGGAGGTGGGTCAATCGGAAAGCTCCATTTCCTCCTTTACCCCTTCCCTGGTTATGGCCAGGAAGATAGCCTCTGAGGGGAGGAAGTTTAACTTGGGTTTGTGGGTAATAACCCAAAGGCCCGCAAGTGTAAGTAAGGGGGTTTTATCCCAGCTAAACACACAGATTATGTTCAGGACCGTAAACAGGAACGACCTGAGTGCCCTATCTTCATACTTAGAAAGTGCGGGGGAGGAAGTTTTAAAAAAGCTTCCCACTTTAAGGACGGGTGAGTGCTTTATATGTGGGATTTCCGTAGAGACTCCCCTTTTAATTGAGGTGCTGAACCTATGAGTATATTACTCGTAGTCCTTTTTAGTGTAGTGGAGGGCCTTACGGAATTTTTACCCGTATCTTCAACCGCCCACCTCATGCTGGTTTCAAAAATCTTTGGTATGGAAAAGGATGAGTTTGTAAAGAGCTTTGAAATAGCCATACAGCTTGGGGCAATACTTTCGGTGGTCTTCCTTTACAGGGAGCGCCTTTACAGGGACTTAGAAGTTTATAAGAGGATTTTCCTCTCCTTCCTACCCACCGCCTTGGTGGGCTTTACGCTCTACAAACTCATAAAGGGCTTTCTCCTGCAAACCCTTTGGATAAGTGGAATTACTTTGGTTTTGGGAGGCTTAGTCTTTCTGTTTATTGAGGAGCTCCTGGGTAAGCCTAAATACCACGACCCCTCCCAAATTCCCATGAAGGTAGCCCTAACGGTGGGCCTATTTCAGAGCTTGGCGGTAGTTCCGGGTGTTTCAAGGGCGGGGGCAACCATAGTAGGTTGTATGCTCCTTGGTATGGACAAAAGGAGTGCCACAGAATACTCCTTCCTCTTGGCAATTCCCACCATGTTCTCCGCAACCTTTTACGACCTCTTCAAGTCTCAGGAGTTTTTGATGGGGAGGTGGGATTACCTAATCTTAGGTCTTTCCCTTTCCTTCCTCTTTGCCCTTTTGAGCGTAAAGGGATTTTTAAAGTTTATCTCCACCCACTCTTTTAGACCCTTTGGAATTTACAGGATAGTCTTAGGAGCCCTTATACTTATTTTTTATGAAGCTCTTTGAGGAGCTAATCTGGGTGATTGAAAAGCTGAGGAAGGAGTGCCCCTGGGACAGGGCCCAAACCCACGAAAGTTTAAAGAAGTTCCTCTTAGAGGAAACCTACGAGGTGATGGAGGCCATAGACCAAAGGGACGATAAAAAACTCTTGGAGGAGCTTGGGGATTTACTCCTTCAACCCCTCTTCCACACTCAGATTGCCAAGGAAAGGGGAGCCTTTGACCACAAAGAACTCTTAGAAAACCTAATAGAAAAGCTTATAAACAGACATCCCCACGTTTTTGGAAAGGCCAAGGCGGACGAGGTTTTAAGAAACTGGGAAAGGAGTAAGGGTAGGGAAAGTATCCTTGACGGAATACCCAAGAACTTACCCGCCCTTTTGAGGTCTGAAAGGATTCAGGACAGGGCCTCTAAGGTGGGTTTTGACTTCCCCTCCGCAGGTCAAGCCCTAAAAAAGTTAGACGAGGAGGTGGAGGAGTTAAAGGAAGCTATAAGGGAAGGGGAGGTTTCCAAAATAAGGCACGAGGTAGGGGACGTCCTCACCGCGGTGGTTGAGGTGGCAAGACTTTTAGGGCTCTCCGCGGAAGACTGCTTGCAGGAGGCCAACGAAAGGTTTATAAGGAGGTTTAAGAGGATGGAGGTTATGGCCAAGGAAAAGGGTAAGAGGCTTGAAGAAATGAGCTTGAAAGAGATGGACGAGCTCTGGGAGAAGGCAAAGGAGTTAGATTAATCCTTCCTAAAAACTAAGACCATCTCCCCTTTTTTGGTTATTTTCCTTTCCATTATCTCCTTTAAGCTCCCCCTTATATACTCTTCGTGCAATTTGGTTAGCTCCCTCGCTATACAAACCTGCAAATCTTGTCCAAAGACCTCCCTTAAATCCTTCAAGACCTTTTCTAAACTCTTTGGGTTTAAAAAGCAAACGAAGGTTGTTTCCCTTATCTTTTTTAGCTCTTCAAAAAGGCCCTTCCTACCCTTCTTAGGTAAAAAGCCTAAGAACATAAAGCGGTCCGTTTTTATACCACAGCCCACCAGGGCGGTTATTACCGAAGTTGGACCGGGTAAGACCTCCACCTCCATACCCCTTTTTAGGACCTCCCTTAAAAGGATAAAGCCCGGGTCGGAGATGAGGGGTGTTCCCGCATCGCTAACCAGAGCACCCTTTTTTCCTTCAAGGAGCTTTAAGATTAGGGGTAGCCTCTCCCTTTCCTTTGGTGCGTAGTAGGAGACCAACCTCTTACCCTTAATCTGGTAGTGCTCCAACAAAATTTTGGTCCTCCTCGTGTCCTCGCAGATTATAAAATCCACCTCCCTTAAAACTTCCAGGGCCCTTAGGGTTATATCCTTTAAGTTCCCAATCGGAGTGGGAACTACGTAAAGCTTCCCCACCTTGGAAAAAATTTTACCCCCTACTGGTAAAAATTTGAGCGTTTTTATCAAGAAACCCCCCTAAAAGTTTGGCACGGAGCTTGCAACAAAGTTTTGTGGGATGGGAAGGATTTTTGGAGTTATTATCCTCCTTCTGATAATAGTGGGAGTGGGTCTTTTTGCATACGTTTGGAAGAAGGAAAACTTTGCCATTGAGCAGGCGGGGGACTTGGTGGTAATTTATAGACAGAGGCAACCAAAGCAACCCATTGAATTCCCCCATTGGAGGCATATAAAGAAGGTGGGCCTTGACTGCCTCTTCTGCCACAAGTTTGCGGACAAGGCGGTTTCCCCCGGACTCCCACCCCTTAGGACCTGTATGAACTGCCATCCCTACGTCCCGGTTGCAAAGGACGAAAAGGGTAATCCCATAACTATTACCCCAAGGATTAAAAAGCTACTTACCTATTGGAAGGAGAAAAAGCCAATACCTTGGGTCCACGTCTTTAAGCTTCCAGACTTTGTCTATTTCAACCACAAGATACACGTGAAGATGGGAGTCCACTGTTATGCCTGTCATGGTGATATGACCAAGGTAACCGTTGCAAAGCAGATGAGGTCCTTGAGGATGGGTTGGTGCTTAAAGTGCCACCACAACCCCCAAAAGTATGTAGCAGAGCTTAATAAAAAGGAAGGCTTAAACCTTCCCCTACCAAAGGTTAAAAAGGCAAGGACCGACTGTTGGACTTGCCATAAGTAGGAGGTGTTAGGATGAAGAGGAGGGACTTTTTAAAACTAATAGGTATAGGGACCCTGGTAGCGGGTTGTGAGGGACATTTAAACAAATACTACTACCTGAGGAAGGACAAGTATATACCTTATGTTGTAAGACCCGAAAACATTCCCAATCCCGATGCAGGAGGTGGAGATGAGTTCCTTTATATGCCAACTACCTGTGTGGGTTGTCCCGCCGGTTGTGGAGCTTTGGCTGCGGTAAGGGACAAAGTCTTTGACGGTAAGCACGGAATTTATGCAACCAAGCTGGAAGGGATACCCAACCATCCCATAAACGATTCACCTTTGGAAGAACCCTTTAATGTTGGAGCCCTTTGTATAAGGGGTCAGGCAAGCCTTTTTAACCTCTACTCACCCTTTAGGATAAGGACGCCCTATGAAAAAACCGCAAACGGGCAGTTTAGGGAAATAGACTGGGAGAGTGCCTTAAAGAAGATAGAGGAGAAGGTAAAAGAGAGTAAAAGGGAAGGCCTAAAAAATGTATACCTTGCGGGTAGGACTACGGGAAGCCTTGACAAGTTAATAGAAGAGTTTTGCTCTTCTTTGGGTTTTGAAAAGTGGCCATACTTTGAACCCCTTTCTCACTCTACTTTAAGGGAAGGTATAAATATAGTCTTTGGAACCAAGGACATACCCGTTTTTAGGATAGAAAATTCAGACTTCCTCATTACCTTTGGTGCGGATATTACCGAAACCTTTGTAAGTCCCGTAAGTTATATGGCCGGCTTTTCAAGGGCAAGGAAGAATCCCTCTTTCAGGTGGGTCCATTTTGAGCCTCACCTAAGTGCAACGGGTCTAAGTGCGGACAAAAGGATAGTAATAAAACCGGGCTCAGAGCCTTACCTACTCTCTTACTTTATAAGGTGGCTCTACAGGGAAAACTCCTACAAAAACCCTCCTCCACGTGAAATAGTAGACTTCCTACCAAAGCTCTCCTTAGAGGAGGTTTCCAAGAGGACGGGAGTTGATGCTGAATACATAGACAGGATTTTGAGGTGGCTTTCTACCGCAAAGTCTCCCTTAATAATTTATGGGGGTGTTAGTGCAAGCCATAAATACGGTTTAGAGGGTGTGGTC
>WFPT01000147.1 GCA_015487365.1 Aquificaceae bacterium | reverse complement strand
GTCTGTGGTAGTAGTTATGGAAGGGTTAGGGCTATGTTTGACGACAAAGGGAGGAGGTTAAAAGAAGCTGGACCTTCCACTCCGGTAGAGGTTTTGGGCTTTGAAGAGCTACCAAAGGCTGGGGACACCTTTAAGGTGGTAAAGGGCTTAGAAGAGGCAAAGGAATTGGCCTTAAAAAATAAGGAAAGGGAAAAGGCCTCCCAAGCTCCCTTACGCTTAGAGGATATATTCAAAAAACTAAAAGAGGGGGAGGTAAAGGAGTTAAAACTTATACTAAAAACCGACACCTTGGGCTCCTTGGAGGCTCTAAAAAACTCCTTGGAAAAGCTTTCCTCAGAAGAGGTTAAGGTAAGGATAGTTTATGGAGGGGTTGGTGGGATTACGGAAAACGATGTGATGCTTGCAAAGGCAACTAACTCCATAATAATAGGCTTTAACACCAGACCCGACGTAAAGGCAAGGAAACTTTTAGAAGAGGAAAGGGTGGATGTTAGGCTCTACGGGGTAATATATGAAGTAATAGAAGATGTTAAGAAGGCCCTTGAAGGGCTGTTAGAGCCCGTTGAAAAGGAAGAGGTCTTTGGCTCAGCGGAGGTGAGGGCTACCTTTAAGATAAAGAAGGTGGGTGTGGTTGCGGGATGCTACGTCCTTGAAGGGAAAATAGTTAGAAACTCCAAGGCAAGGCTTATAAGGGACGGTGTGGTAATCTACGAGGGTGAGATAGAATCTCTAAGGAGGTTTAAAGAGGACGTTAATGAAGTTAAAAAGGGTTTTGAGTGCGGTATAAAACTAAAAGACTACAACGACGTAAAGGTTGGGGACATTATAGAGTCCTACCAGGTAAAGTTGGAAAGGCCTAAGCTTTAATCTGCTATAATATCAGCGATGGACGTTTTAGAAATAAACCAAATAATGAGACTCATTCCCCACCGCTACCCTTTCCTCTTAGTGGATAAAATAATAGAGCTCATTCCCGGTAAAAGTGCGGTAGGTATTAAAAACGTTACCATAGGTGAGCCTTACTTCCTTGGGCACTTTCCCAACTTTCCCATATTTCCCGGGGTTTTAATAGTGGAGGCCCTGGCTCAGGTGGGAGGTGTTCTCCTTTACAAAACCTTTGAAGCAAAGGGTGAAAAAAAAGAAGAGGACCAATACCTACTCTTTGCGGGAATAGATGAGGTAAGGTTTAAAAGGCCCGTCTTCCCGGGTGATACCTTATACTTACACTTGGAGCTTTTGAGTGCCAAGAAGATACTTTCTAAGATGAGGGGGGTTGCAAAGGTGGAGGGTAGGGAGGTAGCCTCTGCCTTGCTTTTGGCCTCGGTAAAAAGAAAGGGGGAGGTGCTAAGATGAAGGTTTTATTCTTACACGCCTTTCCTTTAAGCTCTGAGATGTTTGAAGAAAACGCAAATTTTTTAAGGGAGGAGGGAATACCTTACATCCTTTTAAACTACCCAGGCTTTGGAGGTGAGGAGGAGTTTCCCTCAGAGGAGGTAAAGCTGGAAGACTTTACCGACTATGTGGTAGAAAGGCTATCCCAAGAAGGAGTTAAGGAAGTGGTTGCAGTGGGAGTTTCCATGGGTGGATACATAATGATGGACCTTTGGGAGAGGTATAGGGAGTTAATAAAGGGTTTTGTCTTCGTAGCTACGAGGTGCCAAAGCGACAGCAGAGAGGCAAAGGAAAGGAGAAAACTAACTATAAAAAACCTCCTTGAAGGGAAGAAAGACAAGGTCATAGAGGGGATGCTGGAACTACAAACCTCACCTTCTACTAAGAAAAATCCTGAGAAGATGGAAAAACTAAGAGGGATGATGGAAAAGGCTACCACAAGGGCTATGGTTTATACCTTAAAGGCTCTGATGAACAGGAAGGATTACTGTAAGACCTTAGAAAGTGTAGATGTCCCAACCTTGGTAATAGCGGGTGAAGACGACAAAAGCATAACTCCACCAGAAGTGGTTGAGGAGATAGCAAAGAGGGTAAAAAATTCTGAGTTTTACGTTTTAAAAGGTAGTGCCCACCTACCAAACTTTGAAAATCCAAAAGATTTTAATCAAAAACTTTTAAAATTTTTAAAAGCTTATTCCCTTTAGCTTCATCTCCAAGTCTCCTGGCTTTGAAGCGTAAAGCAGAGCGGTATCCATGTCTATCTTCCCGGCCCTGTAAAGCTCTTCCAAGTGCTGGTCAAAGGTCTGGGTCTGGTAGGAGGCCTTACCCCTTTCAAGGAGTTGGGGAATTTCGTCCAAGCGGTTTGGGTCCAAAAGGGCTTCCTTTATGGCTCCCTTATTTACGAGGATTTCTACCGCAGGGACCATACCTCCCCCAAGCTTAGGCAAGAGCCTCTGAGAAACTATCATAACCAAAACACTGGCAAGTTGTAGTCTAATCTGCTCCCTAACCTCTAAGTTAAACATACCAACAATTCTGTTTACCGTTTCCTTTGCGTCTAAGGTGTGAAGGGTTGAAAGGACCAAGTGTCCCGTTTCCGCAGCCTGTAAGGCTATCTTTGCGGTCTCAGGGTCCCTTATTTCTCCCACCAGTATAATGTCAGGGTCTTCCCTTAGTGCTGCTCTCAGACCCTTTGCAAAGCTTTCCGTATCCATCCCAACTTCCCTTTGGACCACGTAGGACTTTATGTCCCTGTGTAAAAACTCAATGGGGTCTTCAATGGTAATTATTACCCTCTCTAACCTCTGGTTTATTTCGTTTATAAGTGAGGCCAAGGTTGTGGACTTCCCAGAGCCGGTGGGACCGGTGACCAAAATTAAACCTTTTGTGCTGTTTAGGGTCTCCTTTAAGATTACGGGGGGTAAAGAGAGGGCGGAAAACTTAGGGACTTCATAGGGTATATACCTTAAAGCCATAGCGTAGGTTCCCCTCTGTCTAAAAACATTTACCCTAAACCTACCAACACCTGGGAGGGAATAGGAAAGGTCCGTTTGTCCCTCTTCAATCAACTCCTGCTGTTTTTTCTTACTCTTTGAAAGGACCTCCCTTAAAAACTCGTTCATAATCCTTTGGTCTATCTGGGGGAAGTCCTCCAAGATTTTTAACTTCTTACTGGCCCTTACTACCGGCTTTTTACCAACTTTTAGGTGTATATCACTTGCCCTTAGACTTACTGCCCTCTTTAATATCTCTTGAAACAAGGCCAGCCACCTCCCTTATCTTTTCTTCAATCTCTTTTAAAAGCTTTCCGTTTTCCCTTAAAAACTTTATGCTCTGCTCCCTACCCTGACCTAACCTTATGTCCTTGTAGGAAAACCAACTACCACTCTTTTTTATAAGGCCGTATTCTACTCCAAGGTCTATAACCTCGCATATGTTGCAAATCCCCTTGCCGTAATGGATTTCCACCTCCGCTTCCTTAAAGGGAGG
>WFPT01000146.1 GCA_015487365.1 Aquificaceae bacterium | reverse complement strand
TATATCTTCTTTCCTTTCCCTGAGGGGAGGTATGTGTATGGGTATTGCGTTTATCCTGTAATAGAGGTCTTCCCTGAACTTCCCTTCCCTTACCATAACCTTTAAGTCCTTGTTGGTGGCACATATTACCCTTACATCCACCTTTATTTCCTCCCTCCCCCCGAGCCTCCTAACCCTTCTTTCCTGTAAAACCCTTAAAAGCTTAGGTTGTAGAGATAGGGGTAGCTCCCCAACCTCGTCCAAAAAGACTATTCCACCGTTTGCCAGCTCAAAGAGTCCGGGTTTTGACCTATCCGCTCCCGTAAAGGCTCCCCTTTCATAACCAAATAGCTCCGCTTCCAAAAGGTTTTCGGGTATGGTTGCACAGTTAATGGCCAAAAAGGGTTTGTTCCTCCTCTCCGAGAGTTTCCATATGGCCTTTGCAAAGAGCTCCTTACCCACCCCACTCTCACCAGTTATAAGGACGTTGGCCTCAGAGCGCGCACACTTACCCACCAAAACAAGGACCTCTTTGAGGGTCTTAGGATTTCCTATTATGGAGCATAGCTCCTCACACAACTCACCCTTGGGAAGCTCCCCCTTTGGTAGGTATATAACCTCCTCTTCAAGGTAAGAGTTTAATTCTTCTCTGGCCCTTCTTACCGCCTCTTTTAACTCCCCCTCCGTGTAAGGCTTTATTAGGACGTCAAAAAATCCCAAGCTTATGAGTTTCATGGTATAACCGGGCAGTGGGTTTGAGGTGATGGCTATAACCAGGTTGTCGTTTTCCCTAAGCTCCACCAAAGGGGAAAGCCCAAACCTATCCACATCCACCAAAACCACCTTCCTCTTTACCTCCTCCCAGTCCCTATCCTGTGAATAAAGGAGGTATTCCATCAGGTTTTGGCCCCTTCCAAAATTTCCTTGAAGGTGTAGTATTCACCCCCCTTTGGCTCCTTCTCGTAGGCGACGAACTCCTCCCCCTCTAAGACTACGTATAGGTTTTGAGGATACTTAAAGTTTCCCGTATCCTTTGCCCTTACAAGAATCTCATCAACTTTACCACTCCTTATGGGTAACCCCTTCATCTTTTTGTAAAAGTCTAAGTCCCTCAAAAACTTAATAAGGTGGTCAAAGTTGTCAAAGAAGAGCTCTATGTTATCTATTTTTAGGTAGGTTAGGGTGGGTAGGTCCTGCCTTATGTATTTACTACATACGGGGCACCTTTCACCCTCTTCCGGGACCAAATACACGGTCTTTTCCTTGTTGGTGTATGCGTATATGCCTATTCCAGCGGAAATCAAACCCACCAGGAAGGTAAAACCTATGGAGAGGGGGTAGAATATGCCCTTAAAGAACAGGGAGACTATGGAAAAGAGGACGCTGGAAACTATGAGGCCCGCAATAATGTAGATATACTTTGGGTGTATCTTGTTCATGGCAAGGATTATGATTATGACTATACCCAAAAGCTCCATAGCCCTTGAAAGGGCTACCAAAAAGACCGCTTCAAAGGCCATTTTCTACACCTCCCCCTTAATTTTTCTAACGTATTCTTTCCTCAAAAGGGCCCTGTTTAGGGCATCCGTGTAAGCCTTTACGCTTGCCCTTATTACGTCCGTATCAACCCCCCTCCCAGAAGCCCTATAACCTTCATACTCTAAGACTACTCTGGCTTCCGCCTGAGCGTCGGTGTTGGGAGTAAGGGCCTTTATGGAGTAGTCTATGAGTTTTGGATGTAAGGAGAGGGCCTTCTCTATGGCCTTTACGGTAGCATCAACGGGCCCGTTTCCCGTAGAGGTTGCCCTCTTCCTTTGGCCCTCAAAGAGGACTTCAACGGTTGCGGTAGGAAACATACCCTCACCCGTTTGAACCTGAAACTTTAAGACCTTTACCGGCTCCTCACCCGAATGAAACTCCTGGTAAAGGAGTGCCTCTATGTCCTCCTCGTATATTTCCTTCTTCTTGTCCGCAAGCTCTTTAAATTTTTCAAAGATTTCGTTTAACCTTTCCTCTGAAACTTCAAAGCCAAGCTCCTCCAACCTCCTCCTCAGGGCATGCCTTCCGCTGTGCTTACCCAAAACTATCTTACTTACCGGAAAGCCTACGTCCTCTGGTCTCATTATTTCATAAGTTAGGGGGTGGGACAGAACTCCGTGTTGGTGTATTCCGCTTTCGTGGGCAAAGGCGTTATCCCCCACTATGGCCTTGTTGGGGGGGACGAAGCTACCCGTTATCCTACAAAGGAGCCTTGAAGTTTTGTAAATTTCCTTAGTATTTATATCCGTGTATAGTTCCCCAAAGAAGTCCTTTCTAACTTTTAAGGCCATAACTATTTCTTCCAAGGAGGCATTACCCGCCCTCTCCCCTATTCCATTTACGGTGCATTCTACCTGCCTTACCCCCTTCCTTATGGCACTCAAAGAGTTTGCCACCGCAAGACCCAGATCGTCGTGGCAATGGACACTTAATATTACTTTATCTATGTTTGGGACATTGTTTAGTATGTCCTCTATTAACTTTTCAAACTCCTGAGGTATGGCATAACCAACTGTGTCGGGTATGTTTATTACGGTTGCCCCATTCTTTATAGCGGTTTCTATGGCTTTGTAAAGGAATTCCCTCCTGCTCCTTGTAGCATCCTCACAGGAAAACTCTACATCCTCTACGAACTTTCTTGCGTAGGAAACAGCTTTTTTAATCCTTTCAAGGACCTCCTCTTCACTCATCCTAAGCTTATACTTCATATGGATTTCAGAGGTTGCTATGAAGGTGTGTATCCTCTTCCTTTTGGCACTTTTAAGGGCCTGTGCGGAAACTTCTATGTCCCTTTCCACCGCCCTTGAAAGGGAGCATATTATAGGGCCGTCAACCTCTTCGGATATGAGCTTTATAGCTTCAAAGTCACCCTTGGAAGCTACCGCAAAACCAGCCTCTATTACATCAACCCCCAACTTTGCAAGCTGGTGTGCCATCTGCAACTTCTCCTCCACGGTCATGGAAAAGCCCGGGGCCTGCTCTCCGTCCCTTAAAGTGGTGTCAAAGATGTAAACTTTCTCCATAGTAATATTAATAATAGGCTAAAAATTAAAAGGTGTTAAATTTTACCCTCCCTCACCAACTTCCTCACAAACTTCCTGTGCTCCCTATAAGTTCTAAAAAAGTAGTGTCCTCCCCTGCCGTTGGAAACAAAGTATAAATAGTCCGTCTTTGCGGGGAAAAGGACCGCCCTTAAAGAGGAAAGGGATGGGTTGCATATTGGAGTAGGGGGGAGTCCGTAGTAGAGGTAAGTGTTGTAAGGGTCCTTGATCTTTTTATGGTAAAGCTTTATGTTTCCGTTCCACTCACCCCTCCTCTTTAACATGTATATGAGGGTTGGGTCTATCTGCAACCTCATCCTCCTCTTTAACCTCTTTAAAATTACCTGAGCTACTATTGGTCTTTCCTCCTCCCTTGAAGTTTCCTTTTCTACCAAAGAAGCTATTATTACCCACTTTAAGAGGTCTAAATCCTTCTTCTTTTTAAGCTCCTCCCTTAAACTCTTTGTCTTTTTTAAGAAGTTTTCCCACATAACCTTTATTATCCTTTTAGGAGGGTAGAACTTTGGAAAGTAGTAGGTGTCTGGGAAGAGGAAACCTTCAGCTGTCTTGGAAGGAATACCCAAAGACCTAACAAACTTTTCATCGGTGGCCCACTTTAAAAATTCTTCTTCCTTCGCTATACCCTTTTTTTGCAACAACTTTGCAACGTCAAAGAGGTCGTAGCCCTCAGGTATTACCACCTTATGGAGTATATATTGTCCTCTCTCTAACTTAAAATAAACTTGCCAAGGGAATACATAACCCTCAAATAGGTATTCCCCAGACTTTAAGTCCTTCTTCCTTACTCTGTGCAAAAGATTAAACAAAAGCTCATTCCTCAAAACACCTTCCCTCTTTAAGATTTTTACCACCTTTGAGTAAGGAGTTCCGTAGGGTATTTCTACTATTTTTTTATCAACTTTTACGGGAAAAATTAAGTAAATTACTAAAAAAATTACTAAAATTAGTAAAAAAATTAAAAACTTTTTTAGCATTTAGCCCACCAAATACATGGTTTCCGCGGAAACCCCCTTACCCTTTTCCAGTATCATCTCCCTGTAAGATTTGCCCGCTGGGACCATCGGGAATACGTTTTCCTCCCTATCTACAAC
>WFPT01000145.1 GCA_015487365.1 Aquificaceae bacterium | reverse complement strand
CTTTTAAAGGAAAATCCAAAGGAGCTAACGGTATTGGAAATAGACGATAGGCTCGTTGAGCTCCTAAAAAGTATAGAAGATAAGAGGTTAAGGGTCTTAAAGGTTTCCTTCCTTGACTTTGATTTTAGCCTTTTAAAGGAAAAAGTTTTTGTCTTTGGTAACATCCCTTACTACATTACCTCTAAGGTCCTCAGGAGGTTGGTTTATTTTAAGGATAAGGTTAAGGGTGCGGTCTTGACTTTACAGAAGGAGGTAGGGGAGAGTTTGGTGGGGAAAGGTAAAAGAAGCGCTACCTCCCTATTGGTTAGGACCTTTTACGATGTAGATTACGTTATGAGTGTCCCTTCAAAATTCTTTTACCCAAGGCCCAAGGTAACATCCTGTGTGGTCCTACTAAGACCCAAGGAATTTAACTTGGGCTATCCCTTAGAAGAATACGAGCTATTTTTAAGGAAACTCTTAAAGAACAAGAGGAAGAAAATAAAGAATTTACTGGGTGAAGGGATAGGTGAGTTTAAGGAGCTTAGACCTATAAACTTAAAGGAGGAGGACTTCCTCAAACTCTTTTTTTCCTTAAAGGGGAAGGAGGGATGCCTAGGAGCTCCCTATACTTAGTTACAGTTCTCCTTGAAACCTTGTAGCCCCTCCCCCTTAAAATCTGGGCAATCCTTTCATCGGACAGGGGCTTTTCTTTGTCCTCTTCTTTTATTAACTCCCTTATAAGCTCCATAAGCTCCCCTTGACTCAGCTCCTTACAAACCCCCTTGACGAAAAAGTCCCTCAGTCTGTAAGTTCCAAAGGGCGTTTTTACAAACTTGGAGGATACGAGCCTGCTTAAAGAGGAGAGGCTAACCCCCAGCTCGTTGGCTAAATCGCTCAAAAGTAGGGGTTTTAGGTCCTTCCCGTAAAGGAAGAATTCCCTCTGAACCTCTATTACCTTTTCCACTACCCCTTTTAGCTTTTCCCTCCTGAGGTTTAGTAAGGTTTGGACCTCCCTTACTTCCCTAAGCTTTTCCCTTAAAAACTCTTTAAGTTTTTTCCCTTTCAGGTTCCTCAGGTAGGCCTCGTTTATACGAAAGTGAAAGTTTTCCTCGTATAGGTAGTAGTAAATGTTTTCCCCATCCACCTCCACGACTACGTCCGCCCTTAAAGGGTAAAGGGTTTGAGGTTTTGGAATTATGGGGTTTAACCTCAGTTTCCTAATCCTTTCCTTGTCCTCCTCCCTTAAAGTGCAACTTTCAAACCTCCTCAGTAGCCCCTCATCCTTTAAGAGAAACTCTATTTGAAACTTTATAAATTCCATCCTGTCCTTTGAGCAAACCCCGTAGGGCTCTAACTCCATAATCCTTTTCCTTACCCTTTCAACCTCCTCCAAGGGTAGCTTAAAAATCTTAGAAACTTCCCTGATTTCCCCTTCCTTCAAAAAACCGGAGGGTTCAACCCTTTTAAAGAGCTCCTTTGCAACCTTTAAATCAAGTCCAGTAAAACTTTCTTCAATTTTCCTGTTAAACTCTTGGTAAAAGCTCTCCTCGTAGGCTAAGTTTTGGAAGAAATCACCTTCAAACCTTTCCAAATTCCCTTTAACGTAAAAGCCTTCGCATAGAGGATTTTTTTGAGATAGCTCCCTTAAAAAGTTTTCAAGTTCGTAGGCACTTACCTCCAAGAGCTTAACTTTGTCCCTTAATAGAAGGTTTAAGCTGAGTTTAAGCTCACCCCTTAAACTTAGTCTGTTTTCAATCATCTCTTTAAGCTGTTTGAGAATTTAACTATGTCCTCCTCCCTACCTAAAATCAAGAGTATGTCCCCCTCACCTATCTTAAAGTCCCCAGCGGGGTTTATTATGGGCTTTTCTTCACCCTTCCTCTTTACCGCCAAAACGCTTATACCGAACCTTCTCCTCATGTCCAACTCCTTTAAACTCTTACCGTATAAACCGTTAAAGCTCTTTATCTCGTATATCCTGTAATCTTCACTAAATGGTATCTCCTCTATAAATTCCCCTATTAGTAGGGAGTGGGCCAGGCGCTTTGCCATTTCCTTTTCAGGATACACTACCCTCTGGACCCCTAGCTTTTCCAGTATGGTCCCGTGGAGCTCGTTCCAAGCCTTGGCTATTATGTTCTTTACCCCTAAGTTCATAAGCTGGA
Organism: Aquificaceae bacterium; assembly: GCA_015487365.1. Taxonomy (GTDB): domain Bacteria; phylum Aquificota; class Aquificia; order Aquificales; family Aquificaceae; genus S012-77. The sequence goes on along the minus strand of WFPT01000145.1, from coordinate 4,592 downwards.
CCACCACCAAGATGGAGGCTTCTATGTTCTCCCCTATGCTCACTATAACCACGTCCGCGTTAAGTATTCCCGACTCCTTTAAGGTTTGCTCGTTGGTAACGTCCCCCTGATACAGTTTGGTTATTAAGCCTTCCAGTTTTTCAAGTCTGTTCTTGTCGTTGTCTATGGCTATAACTTCCGCCCCGTTTTCCGCTAAGGTTCTGGCTACATTAGAGCCGAACCTACCAAGGCCTATAACTCCAAAGACCTTCTTCATACCAATATTTTTGCGGGCAGGTATTTAACCGCACTCCTCTTTGGTTTCCCCATAAGGGCAATTGCAAAGCTCGTAATCCCCACCTTCCCCACCACCATCAAAATTATAATTATAATTTTGCCAAGGGCTGAGAAGTTACTACAAAGGCTAAGGCCTTTACCCGTAGAGAGGCCTGTGGTGGAAAAGGCCGAAACTACTTCAAAGAGGGAAGGAAGGAGGGAGAGGTTTTCCACCTTTGAAAGGATTAGGGCGGAAAAGGTGGTAAAGAAAAAGGATAGGCTTAAAATTACCATGGACTTATGAACGTCCTCCTCCCTCAGTCTTCTGAAAAGGACCACACTCTCTGAATTTCCCCTGATGTAGGAGTATATGGAGGAAAGGACAACAAAGACCGTGGCGGTCTTTATTCCTCCTCCCGTTCCACCCGGGGAGGCACCTATGAACATTAAGAGGATTAAAAGAAAGAGGGTTGAATCGGTAAGTTTGTAAAGTTCAAAGGTGGAAAAGCCTGCGGTCCTTGAAGAAACGCTTAAAAAGAAAGAAGCTAATAACCTCTCCTTTAAGCTTAAAGACCATAAGCCCCTTTCGTTGCCCCACTCCAAGAGCAGGATAAAGATAAAGCCAAAGGCTATTAGAAAGAGGGAGAAGGTTAAAACTACTTTTGTATGAACGGTTAGCCTCCTTGTTCTTTTGGTAAAGAATAAAAAGAGGTCGTTTAAAACGTAAAAGCCTATACCACCTAAAAAAATTAACAGAACGAAGGTAAGGTTTAAGAAAGGGTCTCCCCTAAAAGGGTCCAAGCCATCCGGGAGTATGCTAAAACCAGCGTTGTTAAAGGCGGATATGGAGTGAAAAATTCCATAAATTAGGGCCTCCTTTAAGCTAAAATACCTTAAAAATTCTAAGCTCATAAGGATAGCTCCAAGCCCTTCTAAGATGAAGGTAAAGAGGACGACCCTCCTTAAAAATCTAACGAGACCGTAGGTCCCCGGATAGTTTATAGCCTCAGAAAGTATAATCCTTTCCTTTACCCCTATCCTCACCCTGAGGGCCACCAAAAAAAAGGTGCTTAAAGTCATATAGCCTAAGCCACCAACCTGTATAAGCAAAGCTAACAGGAGCTTTCCAAGGGGTGAGAGCTGGAATACGTCAAGGACCGTAAGGCCCGTTACGGTTATGGCGGAGGCGCTCGTAAAAAGACTACTTAAAGGGTCAAGGCCCTCTATTAGGTAAAAGAGGAGGGAGCCAACCGCTATTAAGACCAAGTAGGTAAGGAGGATAACCCTTGCGGGTTTCATAAACTACTTTAAAAGGTCTATGACCTTCTTCAAGCTAACCCTTAGTCTTTCAAGGGCCTCTGAGAGTTTATCCATCTCCAAGTTTCCAAACTTAGGGGCTGGCTCTTCCGTTTCACCCTTTGAAAGTCTGTCCGCAAAGTCCGTAAGTTTTTCCAAGGGGGAGAATACTCCCGTTTGAAGGACCAACACTACTATGATTCCCAAAAGCAGGGAGGCAAAACCTACCATTAAACCCCTCTGTATGGCCTTAACCTTTGCCTCTTGCAGGGCAACGTCAATGGGAAAACCTATTATTACCGCACCTACAACTTCCCCCTCCTTCCACTGGGTATTGACGGGCCTGTATATTCTGTAAATGGGTCTTGGCATACTTTCAGGGGAAGTGTGGCACCTTATACACTCCTTCTTGGCTACCACCGAAAAGGCCTTGTAGAAGTATTTTTTACCGAAGAACTCCTCAACACCCTCTATCTCCCTTACCCCCGTATTCCTTAAAATTTCTATAATCCTCCTTTCCGTTTCCCTGGGTATATCCCTCCTGTTGATGGGATTTAGGGCAACCTGCCTTACAAGGAGGTCGGGGTATTTGTCCCTAGCCAGGTTGAATATGAAGGCATCCGCAAAGTTAGACGAGTGGGCCTGTAAGATAAACTCGTTTATGTTATATTTTTTGAAGGTTTCTTCTAAGTTGGGAATTAAAACGGTGTCAAAGTATTCTAAGATGGACCTTGAAAGGGCATTAGCTACGTCTATTTGGGCTAAGGCCTTCTGCTTTGCACCCTCTATTACCGTCCTGTATTCAAGGTATCCTGAGAATATGCCAACCGCGGTAACACTCACCAAAATTATGAGAATTATCCTAAACCTTATGCTTTTTACCATCTTACTCCCCTCCTTCTTAGTTTATCATAAAATTCCTCCACTTTGGCTTCCTCGGGGATTTCCTTGGACAAAAGTTCTAAAAAGGGTTTTAGATGCACCTTTAACAGCTCTCCGTTGTTAAAGGTTACCTCCCTCAACTTCTTTTCAAAGAGGATATTCCCAAGGGGTCCCATAACCTCTACGAAGGAAACTTTTATGCTCTCCGTTATCTCCTTTTCTAACTCCAAGAGCTCATCCTCATTTACGCTAAGCTCCGTTGGACTTTTTTCCAAGAGGTTTATAAGGTATGCTTGGTAGTTATCAAAGCTTTTTAATTTATTTTCCGAGTAAATTCCCCTTTCTTTAAAGAGGGTTTCTACAAGCTCCCCCTGATAGAAGAGGTCAACCTCCTTTTTATAACCTTCCGTTAAGAGGATTATACCCGTAAAGCTAATCTCCTTCAAGTGCTCCCTTAAAGTTTTTAGGTCCTTAAAGGAGTTTAAACTAACCTTCCTTATAGCTTCCAAGGAGTAGAGGAAGGGGGAAACTTCGGGGGGTAGGCTGTAAATCCCTATTAAACTCTTTTTTGGAGATAGGGCCAAGACCACCTCATCCCCCCTTAGGATTTTCCCCTCCCTTGAATAGAAGGCTTTAAAGCTTCCCCCTTCCAAAACACCCAAAACGGAAGCTCCCGTAGGATTGTAAATTACCAGGTAGCCACTTATACCCTCTTCCCTCAGCTTTTCTATAAGACCCTTTAAGTTTAAAGTGGAAAGGGGGGTAGGTTTTAAGTAGCCCCTACCTGAGCCCAAAAAGAAGAAGACCTTGTTTAAGGGTATGCTCTCTGAGGAAAAGGTAAGGTTTAAAACGGTTTCCTCCTCTACTTCATAAAGACTCACCAGGGAGTTTTCCAGCTTAAAGTCCTTTAACTCTTCCCTTTCCCCGTCGGTGTATTTAAACTTACCTATTACTTTACCTTCGTAAAAGGTCATATACTTTTCAAAGCTGAGAGAGCTTTCTACCAAGTAGCCCGTGAGCTTTTTACTCCTAACGTCCTCTAAGACCTTCTTTAAATCCACCAAGGAAGCTTCTAAATCTTTAAAGATTTCCCTCATGACCTTAGGTGCAGTAGGGTCTTTTTCAGTATGAGCTTAAAGGTTTCCACCACCCCTATTCCCTCCTTGGCTATGGCTTCAACGTATTCCGTGTTCCAGATGTTAAAGGTATCGTTTAGGTAATCTACGGGTAGGGCGTTGGGTAAGTCCCTCTTGTTGTATTGAACCACTATGGGTATATCCTTTATGTCCCTACCCAGCTCCTTTAAAATGAGGGTCATCTCCTTTAAGGTTAGTATGTTTGCCACTTCAACCTCTGGGTTTGAATCCACTACAAAGACGAAACCGTCCGCATCCTTTACCACCGCCTTCCTCAAAGGGTTTAACCTAAACTGGCCGGGGGTGGTTAAAACCTTAACCTCCACCTCCTCCGAATTTAAGGGTATTTGGGCTATGAAGGTTTCTATGAAGAAGGTCCTCCTTTCGTCCGTTTCCATCTTTAGGAGCTCAGACTTTACCAGACCTTTCCTCTGTAAAAACTTGTAAAGCTGTTCAACGTTTGTAGTCTTACCCGCAAGGCCAGGTCCAAAATAAACTATCTTTAACTTCATCAATTATAGGTTGAAAAGGTCCTCCAACTTCTTCTCTAAGTCCCTTTCGCTTATTTTTACCATCTTTGGCTTTACGAACTTTACCTTCTTTAGGGACCTTTTAAGGAGCTCCTTTAACTCCTTAAAGTATAACCTTACCCTACCGAGGGCCACCTCCTTGGGGGCAACCGCGCAGACCAAGAACTTTTCATCCACTTGGGCTATTAAAACTATCTTCCTCTTCCCCTCGTAGCTTACCACCTCCGGTCTATCACCTTCATCCTTTAAAACTTTTCCCATCTCTGTAAAGGCGGAATAGGTTCCACTGACTATACTGGCGAGGAGCTCCGCCTTGGTTTCGTTTAAAAGGTCCTTCATACCTTCAAAGGCAACGAGCCTTCCACCATCGTCGGTAAGGAGAAAGAGTTTAGCTTCGGACTTTGATAAGAACTCTCGGCCAAGTTTTAAAATCTCTTCCCTTAACTCGTTGGGTATTTCATACCTTACTACATCAATATCCATAGTAAAAATT
>WFPT01000144.1 GCA_015487365.1 Aquificaceae bacterium | reverse complement strand
CTTTTCCAATTGTAGTTGAATCTATGAGGGCCCTATCTACGGTCGTATTGGCCCCTATTTCTACAAAGTCCTCTACTACCACATTCCCCACGTGTCTTAGTTTGTAAATCCCCTCCTTGGTTATGTGGTATCCAAAGCCGTCCGCACCCAAGACAACCCCACTGTGAATCCTTACCCCCTTACCCACAACCGTCCTTGGATACAAGACCACGGAGGGGAAGATGATGGTTCCCTCCCCTATGGTGCAAAAGTCCCCTATGTAGGTAAAGGGGTAGACCTTAACTCCGTCTTCCAATATACACCCCTTCCCTATGTAGCAAAAGTCCCCCACATAAACGTCCTTTCCAATACTTACCCCCTCCTTTATAACGCAGTTTTTGGAAAGGCCACTGGGGTGCTCTTCGGGGTAAAGGATTTCTAAGGCCTTTGCCAGTGAAAGTTTTAAGTCCTTTACCACTATTCCACCTTTTACCCCTTCAAGCTTCCTTTCCGATACAAAGTAGTAGTTACCTTTTAGCTTTTTTAACTTCTTTTCATCCTTTAAAAATATTAGGGTCATCTCCTTGGGATTTTCGGGTGAAGATACGCCCAAAACCTCCCCATCTTGACCGTAAAATTCACCCCCTAAAAGCTCAGCCAGCTCCCTTAACCTCATCTTAACTTTTTAAACTCTTCACTTATTATTTTAAGCTCTTCCCCTTCCCTTGCCACGTAAAGCCTCTTTATTCCAAAGTCGGAGTAGGTGTCTGAATTGTAACTTTGTAGGAATTCAATTACGTAATAGGAGGGCCTTTCCTCTAAATACCTCCTAAAAGCTAAAATGGTTATATCCTTTAAATCAACCCTTATAAACTTCTTGCCTAAAATGGTCCTCCTCTTGTATCTTTTCCACTCTTTCAGCCCTCCTCCCTTCCACTTAAAGCTCTTAGAGTAAAGGGAAAGGTAAGTTTTAAGGTCCTTCCTCTCCCAAGCCTCCTTCCACCTCCTTAAAAAGTCCTTTACGTTATCAAGCTTTAACTTGGTGGGTATAACCTTGTAAATTCCAATAAGCGTATCTTCTAACCTTATGGCAAACTTAAACTTTTCAATGTCAAGGTCGTTGGCCACTATGCAACCCCTCGTGCTGTAAGGTATGCTGTAACGGTCCTTGGGGTTGCTTCCGTGGAGCCAGATGCCATCTCCGGTCTTACCCAGGATTTTGTCGTAGGGGTTTGGATAGTTCAGGGCTACCGCAAATTTTCCATAGTCTTTGCTAAGCTTGGAGACGTCTATGTATCGGGTGAAGGTGTAAATGCCCTCCGGCGTCTTGGCATCCCCCTCCTTAAACTTATCACCCCAGTTTTTACCGGTGGTTACAAAGTACATACCTATCAGCTTCTTGCCCTTGTAGAGGAAGAGGGTCTGACTCATCTTCTCCACCAAAAATAGGTACTTTTTGGGTGAGTTTTCCACTATTACGGGGGGAGGCTCCTTAAACCTGCTCCTTAGTATATCTTCCAGCATCTTCCTGTAAGTTATGGGCCTTTCAACCCTCCTTATTAACTCGTTGAAGCGGTAGTAGGAGGGGTTGTAGTAGGGGTTTTCCTTTATGGACTTTAAGTAAAAGTTTATAGCCTCCTCCAACTTCCCTTGCCTTTCCAAAAGGACACCCCTTGCGTATAGCTTTAAGTATAAGGGTGGCTCTTGGGGATATACCAACTCAGAGAGGGCCCTAAGAACAGCCCTTGCCTCCTCGTCCTTCCCCTTGATGGCCTTTATCAGTATCTTTTCCAGTTGTCCCTTTTCCAGCTCAAAGTTTGCAAAGATAAAACCCACTAAGAGCCATAGGACAACCAGCATAGATTATATTTTAAAGCTTTGTTAAACTATTTAGCACTATGGTTTGGAGGGTAGTATATACGGGACAAAGGCCTCACTATGAGAACATAGCCCTTGACAGGGTTATGTTGGAGCTCAGGGCGGAGGGTAAAATCCCCAACACCGTAAGGTTTTTAAAGTTTAAGGAGTGCGTTTTGGTGGGCTATCACCAGAGCGTTGAGCAGGAGGTTAGGTTAAGCTATGCAAGGGAGGCGGGAGTGGATGTGGGAAGGAGGATAACGGGGGGTGGAGCTATATACTTTGACCAAACCCAGATAGGCTGGGAGATTGTAGCGGACAGGAGCTTCTTCAAGGGCCTTTCCTTTGAGGAGATTACCCAAAGGATTTGTAACGGGGTGGCGAGGGGTTTGAGGAAGATGGGTATAGATGCCCATTTTAGGCCAAGGAACGACATAGAAGTTAAGGGTAAAAAGATTTCTGGAACGGGAGGGGTCTTTGAAGGGAATGCCTTCCTCTATCAAGGGACCCTCCTTATGGACTTTGACGTGGTAAAGATGTTAAAGCTCTTGAACATACCCATAGAGAAACTAACGGACAAGGGAATAAGGGAGGCAAGGGAAAGGGTTAGCTGGGTAAAGAGGGAGATTGGCTTTTTACCAAAGGAAGAAGAAGTCTTTAAGCATCTACTGGAAGGTATTAAAGAGGAGCTAAATATAAAGGCCCTTTGGGGTGAGCTAACGGAGGAGGAGCTGAGGGCCTTGGAAGAGAGGAAAAATTACTACAAGAGTAAGGAGTGGGTCTTTGGGCTGAGGAAGACAGGGGGTGAAAACCTCTACTGGGGAATTTACAGGTGCAGGGGAGGAACTTTAAGGGTGGGGGTGAATTTAGACAGGAGCAGGGGTGTCTTACAGGAGGTGATAATAAACGGAGACCTCTTTATAAACCCCCAGAGAATTATCTACGACTTAGAAAGTTACCTAAAACACACCCCCGTTGATGACCTAAGGGAAAGGGTATTTGACTTCTTTAAAGATAAGGAGTTTGAAAGCTTAAACCTGAAAGTAGAGGACTTTGCTAATGCTATAGAGGAGGTGGTAAGGAAGGCCCTTACGGGGGTGGAAAAAAAAAGATAGTGGCGGTTTTGGGGAGGGACTTTAAGGAGCTATTGGAAAGGGCGGAGGTCCTACTGCTTCCTTACTGTGCAAAACCCCTTTGGTGTGAGTATAGGAAAAGGGAGGACTGCCTAATTTGCTTAAAGTGTGAGGTAGGTTATGCCTACAAGCTGGCAAAGGAGCTAAACCTAAAAGCTGTAACCATCACCAACTTTGAGCACCTTATAGGGGTAATGAAAGAGTTAAGGGAAAAGGGGAAAACCTTTGTAGGATACTGCTGTTTTGAATTCTTTGAAAAGAGGTACGAGGCCTTTAAAAACTTTGGCGTTGAAGGGGTCCTCTTTAACGTTAAGGGTAAAACCTGCTACCGGAGGGGAATAGAAGAAGAAAGAAGGGCTTACAGGGGGGAGTTTGAGGCGGAGTTAGAGCTTTACAGGGATACCGTTGAGCTTTTGAGAAAGTTTAAAAAAAAGTAAAATAATAAACTATGCTGGATGTTCTCACCAAGGGCTTTTCTACGAGCTTAAAGAAGGTAGGGGAAAGGAGGAAGAGGATAACGGAAAGGGTTTTAAAGGATGCGGTAAGGGAGATTAGAAAGTCCCTTTTGGAGGCGGATGCGGACTACTTGGTGGTAAAAGAATTTACCAAAAAACTTATGAAAAAACTGTTGGAAAACCCACCAAAGCCTTCCATAGACCCCCTTGACAGCGTAGCTTGGACGGTCTATGAAGAGCTCGTAG
>WFPT01000143.1 GCA_015487365.1 Aquificaceae bacterium | reverse complement strand
GGTCAGTTTTAGCGTTAAAAGGGGGGAAATCTTTTCAATAATAGGGGGTAGTGGAAGCGGGAAGACTTCCATAACCAAACATATTGTGGGTCTTTGGAAACCTACCTCCGGGAAGGTCATAGTCTTTGGGAAGGATGTTTCAAGTTTAAGCAAAATGGAGCTTGATGAGCTAAGGGAAAGGATTGGATACGTTTTCCAGATGGGGGCCCTCTTTGACAGCTTAAAGGTGTGGGAAAACGTAGGTTTTTATTACTTAGAGCACGGCAAGATGGGGTTAAAGGAGGTAAAGGAGTTAGCCTTGGAAAAGTTAAAACTGGTGGATTTAGGCGAGGAAGTTTTAGAGCTTTACCCCTCCGAGCTTTCGGGGGGGATGAGGAAGAGGGTAGCCATAGCAAGGGCAATAGCTACAAACCCAGACCTCATAATCTACGACGAGCCCACCTCTGGCCTTGACCCCATAACCAGCAGGACCATAGACCAGCTCATAGTCTCTTTAAGGGAAAAGACTAAAACCACTTCCATAGTGGTAACCCACGATATGCTCTCAGCCTTTGGTATATCGGATAAAATCCTGGTCCTGAGAGAAGGAAGGGTTGAAGCCATAGGTAGCCCCCAACAGATAAAAAACTGCCAGAATCCCTTTGTAAGAAGCTTTTTAAGGATGGGAGGAATCCACTGAAAGGACCACCTTCCCAAAGTGCTTGGAGCTTTCCAGGTAAAGGTGAGCTTCCCTTGCCTCTTCAAGGTCAAAGACCCTATCTATTATAGGCTTTACCTTCCCCTCCTCAACCAACTCATTTATCTTAACAAAAGATGAAGAGGGGCCCATATAAACTCCAAGGAGACTTATTTCCCTTGTAAAGAGCTCCCTCAGGTTTAAGGAAACCTCCCCACCCGTAGTGGTCCCCAAGAAGACCAGCCTCCCCCCCTTCCTTAAAAGCTTTAGACTTTTTTCAAAGGTCTTGGAGCCTACAAAGTCAACAACTACGTCAAAGCTTCCAAAGAGCTCCTTAAAATCATATTCGTAGTGGTTAAAGGCCTCCTCCGCTCCCAGCTCCTTGCACCTTTTAATCTTTTCCTCACTACCCGCGCTGGTAAATACCTTTGCCCCAAGGAGCTTTGCAAACTGTATTAAGGCTGTCCCTACACCCGAGGAGCCTCCCCAGAAGAAGACCCTCTCGTTGGGCCTAACCTTTGCCTTTAACACTAATGCGTTGTAGGCGGTTAAAAAGGTTAGGGGGTAGGCACAGGCCTCTATGAAGTTTAAGTTCTTTGGTTTTGGCATAAGGTTTTTTTCCTTTACCTTTAAAAGCTCCGCATAACCCCCCTTAGTCCTTAGGCCCAATATATCGTAACCTTTACAGAGGTTGTCCCTTCCCTCCAAGCAAAACTTACAGAAACCGCAGGATATGTTGGGATTTATTACCACCTCATCACCCCTTTTAAAATTTTTAACGCAACTTCCAACCTCTTCAACCACTCCGCTAACGTCAGAGCCCAGTATGTGGGGAAGTTTTGGCTTTACCTTTAAGGCACCCTTCCTAACCCAAAGGTCCAAGTGATTTAGGGCAACCGCCTTTACCCTAACCAAAACCTCATCACAACCTACCTTAGGCTCCTCCACCTCCCTCAGGTTTAGGTTTTCAACCCCACCAAAGCCCTCTAAAAGAATTGCCCTCATCTCAATCCACGGTTTTATAATTATAGTAATAAAGCCCATAAATGTTTAAAAGGGAAAACAGTCTGGAAAGGGGGTTAATGGGGACCCTTTTGAGTTTATACGGGGACGTTTCAAGGAGGGTCTTAGAAGAATGCTTTAATCTGGGTTTAAAGATGGAGGAGGAGCTTTCCGCCTTCTTGGATAGCTCCTACATAAGTAAGATTAACAAGAGTGCGGGGGTGAGCTGGGTGGAGGTTCCAGAGAGGGTTTTAAAGGTTTTAAAGGTTGCCCTTTGGGTATGTAAAAGGACTGGGGGCTACTACGACCCAACGGTTGGAGCCTTAACCCTAAGAAGGGGTAATAGGGTGGGTTGCTCGGGTTTAAAGATAGAGGGGAATAGGGTCTTTTTGGAGGAAGGCCTTTCCCTGGATTTAGG
>WFPT01000142.1 GCA_015487365.1 Aquificaceae bacterium | reverse complement strand
AGGTCAAGAGCTTAAATTGAAGGAAGTTTTTAAAGCGGGAGAGTTGGTGGATGTGGTTGGAATTTCCAAAGGAAGGGGTTTTGCGGGAGTTATGAAGAGGTGGGACTTTTCTGGTTTTCCCAAATCCCACGGCCACAGGTATCACAGAGCGGTAGGTGCCATTGGTCAAAGGACTGACCCTGGAAGGGTTTGGAAGGGGAAGAAGATGCCCGGACACTATGGGGCAAAGAAGGTGAGGGTCCAATCCCTTTTGGTAGTTGATGTAATCCCGGAAAAGTCTTTAATTTTAGTAAAGGGTTCAATCCCGGGACACAACAAGGGGATAGTGGTAGTAGAAAAGACTAGGATAATGTATAGGAAGAGCCAAAAACTTAAACTTCAAAGGATAAAGAAGTTTGCGGAAGAAATTTTAAAGGTGGAGTAAAGGATGGTGAAGGTGGGGGAATACGAGTTAAAGGACGAGGTTTTTAACGTAAAGGTAAAAAAGCACGTCCTTTGGGAAGTGGTAAAGTGGCAGTTGGCCAAAAGGAGGCAGGGAACCCACTCTACAAAGACAAGGGGTGAGGTTGCCTACTCGGGAAGGAAGATATTACCTCAGAAGGGAACGGGTAATGCAAGGCACGGTGAAAGGGGAGCACCTATCTTCGTAGGCGGAGGAGTAGCCCACGGACCTAAACCAAGGGATTACTACTATCCTTTACCAAAGAAGGTCAGAAAGCTGGCCCTAAAAATGGCCCTTTCGGACAAGGCTCAAAGTCAAAACCTGATAATCTTTAAGGAGCTCAACGTAGGGGAAAAGCCTAAAACTAAGAGGGCCTTGGAATTTTTAAAAGGCCTTGGAGTGGAGGACAAAAAGTGTTTGCTGGTTTTACCCCAAAAGGACGAGGTTATTTACAAATCTTTTAGGAACCTACCCAACGTAAAGGTCCTACCCGTAGAGGGTTTAAACGTCTATGATGTCCTTTGGGCGGACAAGCTCTTGATAAAGGAAGAGAGTCTTGATAAAATTTATAAAAGGTTTGGGGTATGAGGAGACCGGAGGACATAATAATAAGGCCAATCCTTACGGAAAAGGCGGAAAGGCTGAGGGATGAGTATAACAAATACACCTTTGAGGTAAGGCTTGATGCTACAAAGCCTGAAATAAAAAAAGCAATAGAGGAGCTCTTTAAGGTTAGGGTCTTAAAGGTAAATACCATGATAGTAAAACCAAAGAAGAAGAGGGTTTTGGGAAGGATAAACCGCTACGGGGAAACGAGGAAATGGAAGAAGGCCATAGTTACGGTCCATCCAGAGGATAAAATAGAGTTTGAGGTGTAAAGGATGGGAGTAAGGAAGTTAAAGCCTGTAACTAATGGAACTAGACACGCGGTCCTTTACGACTTTAAGGAGATTACCAAGAAGGAGCCAGAAAAGTCTCTGTTAATCCACTGGCACAGGGCCAAGGGAAGGTCAAGGCAACAGGGTAAGATTACCGCAAGGCACAGGGGTGGAGGACACAAGAAAAGGTATAGGCTAATAGACTTTAAGAGGGACAAGAGTTTAATACCCGCAAAGGTAGTCTCTATTGAATACGACCCTTATAGGAGTGCCAGAATTTGCCTCCTTCACTATGCGGACGGTGAAAAGAGGTATATCCTTTGGCCAGAAGGTTTAAAGGTGGGGGATGTGGTAATGTCCATCTCCTATGAGGATGCCCAAAAGGGTAAAGAGCTACCAGAGATTAAGGTAGGTAACGCCTTACCCTTAAAATACATACCCGATGGGACCATAATTCACAACATAGAGCTAACTCCCGGAAAGGGTGGGCAGTTGGTAAGGGCTGCTGGGACTTCCGCTCAGGTTTTGGGTAGGAGTGGAAGCTACGTTCAAGTTAAATTACCCTCTGGTGAGGTTAGGCTAATCCACGAAAGGTGTATGGCTACCGTTGGAGCGGTAGGCCTTGCGGAGCACGAGCTCATAAAACTGGGTAAAGCGGGTAGGGCGAGGTGGCTTGGTTGGAGACCCCACACTCGGGGGACCGCTATGAATCCCGTAGACCATCCCCATGGAGGTGGAGAAGGTAAGACCAAAGGGAAGCATCCAGAATCTCCTTGGGGATGGAAGACCAAAGGTTATAAGACCAGGAGGAGCAAAAAGTATTCTGATAAGTTTATAATAAGTAGAAGGGACGGGAGGCCACTGTAATGGGTTTTAAAGGTGCTTGGAACAAGAGGGGAAGGCTAATAGAGGACTTAGACAAGTTTTATAAGCTCTATAAGAAGATACACCGTTATCACAAACTGGTAAAAGAAGCCATAAGGAGGTATGCTCCCGACTACTTGAAGGCGGGCCTTATGAGCTTAAAGGAAATAAAGAAGGTGGTTCAGGAAAAGGAAAGGGTTTTGGCCATGCTGGAAAGGAGGATGGAGAGGGAGAGAGGGAATGAAGAAAGGTTCAGGGAGCTCCTTCAAAGGAGGGTTAATTTAAAGAACGAAATCTTTGGCTTGAAGGTAATTGTCAGGAGGATAGAAAAGTATGAAAATTTACAGGAGCAGTTTAGAAAGCTGGTAAAGAAAAAAGCTTGGGTGGACCCAAAGCTTTGGAAGAGGATAAGGGAGTTAAATCAAAAGGGTGAGAGGAAGGTAATAAAAACCTACTCCCGTTCAACCACAATAATTCCAGAGTTTGTAGGTCACACCATCGCGGTCCATAACGGTAAAACCTTTGTCCCCGTCTATATTACTCAGGACATGGTTGGCCATAAACTGGGTGAGTTTGCCCCCACCAGGACTTTCAGGGGACACCCGGACAAGTCCGCTAAGGTAGTAAAGAAAAAGTAAATGGCCATTTTAAAAAATTACGGATTTTTTCTAATTTCTTTTGTAATTTTTATCGCTTCTTTAATATATTTGGTCTTTTACAAAGAAACCTATGGAGCTACCGATTACTTACTTTTGCTCTTTTCCTCATCCCTTTTCCTCTTAGGCCTCTTTGGCTGGCTTTTAAATGTAATTTCCGAAATAAGAAAAGAAATTAAGAGACACAAAAGTTTTTTATCCTTTTTATACGACTTTTTTAGCAGTTTAAAGTTAGCTCTCTTTATTATGATATTTTTGGCTATACTTTCTACGTTAGGCTCTACCTACATAAAGCAAAACCAACCCTTTGGATTTTACTTAGATAGATACGGCTATTACAAAGGCCTCTGGATATGGAAGCTTTATTTAAACGATGTCTTCCACTCTTGGTATTACATACTATCTTTGGTGGTCTTAGCCCTAAACCTTACCCTATGTTCTATAAAGAGGCTACCTTCTGTATGGAAACAAACTTTTAGTAAGAGGAGGGCTATGAAGTTGGACGAAAACCTTGAAAAAAGCTTAGAAACTTACACCTTTAAGATAAAGGGGAGCTATCAGGACCTTATAGAGCTTTTAAGGAGGATGGGTTTTAAGGTATTTATGGAAAGGGAAAGGGGTAAAACCTACCTTTACGGAGAAAAGGGTAGATTTTCAAGGTTAGGTGTTTATGTAGTCCATCTATCCCTCCTAATAATTATGGGGGGAGCACTGATAGATGCCCTCTTTGGTGTAAGGGGTATGGTCTTTGTAGAGGAAAATTCCGCCACCGACCTTATGGAGGACCTTAGTGGTCAAAAAACCTATAAACTACCCTTTGCCATAAAACTTTTAAATTTTAGGATTGTAACCTACGGGGAGGAAGCTCCCCAGTTTAAGGATGCGGTAAAGTCTTATGAGAGTGATATAGAAATAATAAGGGGTGATAGGGTGGTTGCAAGGGGAACCACCAAAGTAAATGAGCCCTTTGACTACAAGGGTTGGAGGATATTCCAAACTTCTTACGGGCTCACGGGTTTTGCCAAGGAGGTCTTACTCCTTATTTACGACAAAAATACCAAGGAGTTCTTGGGTAAGGTAAGGCTAAAAGTAAATGAGGTTTCCTCCTACAAAGGCATGCTCCTTTCCATAGATAGAACCATACTAAATATAAACAGACCAAATGCTCCTCCAAACTCCATACAAACCTTGGCTCCCGCGGTGGTTATAAAGGTAGCCTACAAGGACAAGTTTTACGATGTCCCAGTGGTTTTTGACCCACAGCTTACGATGCTTGCCTACTCCCAGATGAAGGACTTAAAGGACTTCCCTTACATCTTCTTAATGGGTGATTTTAAGCCCCAATACTTTTCGGGATTACAAATTACCAAACATCCCGCAACTCCAATAATTTGGCTTGGCTCAATACTTATGACCTTTGGGCTCTTTTTGGCCTTCTACACGGTCCATAGGAAGGTTTGGATTAGGGTTGAGGGTAAAAGGGTAGTTTTGGCCCTATACTCTCATAAGTTTAAAGAAGAGTTTAGGAGGAAAATCTTAAAAGAAGTAGAAAGGTTATGATATGTAAGGTAAAGAGTGGGGGTGTTTTGGGTGTTGAGGGTTTTGAGGTAGAAGTTGAAGTAGATGTAAGTAAAGGCCTCCCTACCTTTAACATAGTGGGACTACCCGATTCTGCCATAAAAGAGTCAAAGGAAAGGATTAGGAGTGCCCTAATAAACTCAGGTTTTAGTTTCCCCTACAAGAGGATTACGGTAAACCTTTCCCCTTCCTTTTTAAAAAAGAGTGGGACCCTCTACGACCTACCCATAGCCCTTGGAATACTCATCAGCATGGGAGAAATTCCACCCTTGGGAGATTGGGTAGTCCTAGGGGAGCTTTCCTTGGACGGAAAGGTTAGAAAGGTCTTAGGTATTTTACCTATACTGATGGGACTAAAAAAGTTGGGCTATAAAAGGTTCTTAGTCCCCCAGGAGAACGCCTTGGAGGTTAGCCTCATAAAGGGTGTTGAAGTTTATTGCGTTTCTTCCTTAAAGGAGGCCATCTCCTTCCTCCTGGGAAGTTTAAAGTTAGAGCCTATACCCTCTAAGTTGGAGGAGATATTAAAAAAGGCCCAGCTCAGCCCGGATATGGACCTTATAGAAGTTTATGGCCAATACCTACCCAAGAAGGCCTTAGAAGTTGCGGTTGCGGGTTTTCACAACCTCCTCATGGTGGGACCCCCAGGTGCTGGAAAGTCTATGCTGGCCAAGAGGAGCACAACTATAATGCCCCCCATGGACGAGGAAGAGGTCCTGGAAGTTAGTAAAATTTACAGTGTCTTTGGGGAGGTTAAGGAAGAAATTATTACCCGAAGGCCTTTTAGGAGTCCGCATTATACCACCTCCGCGGTAGCCCTTATAGGGGGAGGTAATCCACCAAGACCGGGTGAAGTTTCCTTAGCCCATAGGGGAGTTTTATTTTTGGACGAACTTCCCGAGTTTGGGAGAAAAACCTTAGAAGCTTTAAGGCAACCTATGGAAGATGGTAAAGTTTTAATAAGTAGGAGTGGCTTTAAGGTGGAATTCCCCGCAAGGTTTTTACTAATAGGTGCCATGAACCCATGCCCCTGCGGGAATTACCAAAACCCATACAAGGTTTGCACCTGCTCCCAAAAGAAGATAAAGGAATATCAGGCCAAGGTCTCCGCCCCCCTCTTGGACAGAATAGACGTAAGGGTTTGGGTTGAGCCCTTAAAGGAGGAAGAGCTCCTTCACCACAGGGGGGGTGAGAGCTCCAAGGAGGTGAGGGAGAGGGTTTTAAAGGCATACCTTGTGCAAAGGGAGAGGGCTGGAAAGTTTAACGCCCACCTCACCGATAAGGAGTTGGAAAGGTTTTGCACCTTAAAGGATTCTGCAAAAAAACTTCTAAGGGATGCTTTAAAAAACCTAAAGCTTTCCGCCAGAAGCTATAAGAGGCTCTTAAAGGTTTCAAGGACAGTAGCGGACTTAGAAGCTGAGGAAAAGATAGGGGAGGAGCACTTGGCCTTGGCCTTACAGCTTAGGGGGGAGGACTGGCTCCTTAACCAGTAAAGCCTTTTTCCTTAAACACTCCAAAACTTCTTCCAGGTTTTCCTTCTTTACAAAATAAACCCTACCTCCCCTAACGTCCCCCCTTTCCTTTAAAGGTTTTATCCTCACGTATCCTAACTCCTTGCTGGCAACGTAGCCCGTCGTATAATCTGGGTCATCACTCCAACATAATTCCACAAGGACACCGCAGTAAATGTTTTTTGTGGCAAGGACTAAGGCATCAACGGTTCTAAAACTGGGTAGGAGCTTTTCAACCCTTTCCCTATCCACCCAGTCCATAAGGGTTGTCCTTACGTTCTCTAAAAGTTTTTCCCCCTCCTCACTTAAAAGGACCGCTCCCCTCCTTATCTTTTCTTCTACGATTTTAAAGGCAAGCTCTACCACCTCCCCTTTTAAACCTAAACCCCTTAAAAGCTCCTTTGCAAAACCTCTTGCCTCCCCTACCGAATTAAACTCGTAGCTGGACACCTTTAAGGAGCTTTCAAGGTAATAAACCTTATCAACCCTTTCCACTCTTAGGTTAAGGTAGTCCCACTCCTTAGGCCTCTTTAAAAGGCCATAGATGATTTCCTCTGAGACCTCTCCTACCAACCTCTCCGCACCTGAAACGTGCCTTCCTTTTAGGGAGGCTCTAAGCTTTAAGCTCTTCATAGGTGTTATAATAAAAATTTATGGACCTGAAAATCCAGGAGCTTGAAGAAAGGTATAAGAGGAAGGTTGATTACCCTGAGTTTAAGGTTGGGGACACGGTAAGGGTATATTACAGGATAAGGGAAGGGGACAAGGAGAGGGTCCAGCCCTTTGAGGGTGTAGTTATAAGGATTGGGGGGAAGGGTATAAACAAAAACTTTACCGTTAGGAGGGAGTCCTTAGGGGTAGGTATAGAAAGAACCTTTCCCTATTACAGCCCAAGGATTGAAAAAATTGAAAGGGTGAAGATAGGTAAGGTTAGGAGGGCAAAACTTTACTTTTTAAGACAATACAAAGGTAAGGAAGCCCAGAGGAAGATAAAAGAAGTTAAGGAGTGGCACTTGAAGAAGTAGAAAGGAAGCTAAACTACGAGTTTAAGGATAAAAAACTCCTTGAAAGGGCTCTAACCCACGTTTCCGCATCCAAGGAAAACTACGAGAGAATAGAATTTTTAGGGGACTCCCTCGTAAATTTCCTAATAGTTGATATACTCTATGAGAGCTTTCCCCATAAAAGGGAGGGTGAGCTTTCCTCCTTAAAGGGGTATCTCGTAAGTGAGGACTTCCTCTATCAGCTTTCCTTGGAGTTGGAGCTCTTTAAATACGTAAAAATTGGTGGTAGGCTAAAAGAAAGGACCAAGTCCATACTGGCGGACGTTTTTGAAAGCCTATGGGGGGCCCTTTACTTAGACAGCAAGGACCTAAACTTGGTAAGAAAAATTTTCAGGGAAAAATTCTTAGATAGAATATTGAAGGAAGTAAAAGAGGGCAAAACCCTTGACTATAAAACTAAACTCCAAGAGGTTACCCAAAAAAGGTGGAGGATAGTTCCCACCTACAAACTCTTAGAGGTTAAAGGTCCAGAGCACGACAGAACTTTTAAGGTAGAATGTAGGGTCCTTGACTTTAAGACGGTTGGTATAGCCAAGACTAAAAAGGAGGCGGAAAGGCTTAGCGCCAGGGAAATGTTAAAGGTGTTAGGTGAAGTAAAGGGATGAAGGTTTTTAAAAGGGCCCTTGAACTCTTTTACAAGGTAGGAAGGGAGCTGGAAAGGGAAGGTGGGGACTGCCCAATAGAAGAAAAAAGGGTAGGGGAAAAGGCACCCCTGAGCGTTTGTATCATTACCAAGGACGAGGAAGAAAACATAGGAAAGGTTATAAAAAACGTTTTGGATATAGCTGAGGAGGTGGTGGTAGTGGATGCCTTTTCAAGGGACAAAACCGTTGAAATTGCAAAAGGCTTAGGTGCAAAGGTGTTTAAGAGGAATTACCCTATAAGAGTATCCAGCCAACTGTTCCTAATACCCAGTTCTCAGGCACCTGTTAGCTTGGAGGATAAAAAGGGGAAAGGGAAGGCCCTTTTTAGAGCGGGTTGGCTCTTTTTCAGGGAGTTTTTCCTAAGGGGAGGTTTCTTGGACGGAAGGAGGGGACTTGCGCTTTGCCTTTCTATTTTCCTTTACTCTTACTTGAAGAACTCAGAGGAGGGGGAGCTACTCCTAAACCTCCTTATCAATTCCTCCAAAATTTCGGTTATGGAAACACCCCTTAAAGCCAGGGAAACTATT
>WFPT01000141.1 GCA_015487365.1 Aquificaceae bacterium | reverse complement strand
GCATAAGGTTTATCCTCGTGTAGCTGTCTAAAAAACCTACTATTCCACAATCTACAATCCCCAACCTTCCATCCCTTAATATTAAAAAGTTTCCCGGATGGGGGTCTCCGTGAAAGAAGCCGTCCCTGAATATCATCTTCATGTAGGCTCTTGCTCCCACTTCCGCAATCCTTTTAAGGTCTATCCCTCTCCTCCTCAGCTCTTCTTTGTCCTTTATGCTCGTTCCCTTTAAAAATTCCATAACTAAGACCCTCCTGGTGGTTAAGTTCAAAAAGACCTTTGGGAAATAAACTTCCTCATCCTCTGAGAAGTTCCTCCTTAAAACCTCTAAGTTTCTCCCTTCCCTCAAATAGTCGGTTTCATTAAGCAGGGTCTGGGCAAACTCCTCGTAGAGGGAGGGTAGGTTAAAGTCCTTTAAAAAATTTACCTTGGAAAGTCTTTTAACTATGGACTTTAAGACTTTAAGGTCCTCCCTTATGGTCTTTAAGGATTTTGGTTTTATGACCTTTATGGCCACCTCCGTTCCATCCCTTAAATAACCCTTATGGACCTGCCCTATGGAGGCAGAAGATATGGGCTCTTCTTCAACCCTTTCTATAAATTCCTCGTAATTTTTTAGCTCTTCCCTTAAAACCCTTTCTATTTCCTCAAAGGGCACGGGGGGTAGGGAGTCTTGGAGTTTGGAGAGTTCATCAATATACTCTTGGGGTATTAGGTCGGGTCTTGTGCTTAAAACCTGACCGAGTTTTATAAAGACTGGTCCTAATTCTTCTAAGGCCTTCCTGAGGGAGGTGGGCCTTCCAAACCTTCCCCTGAGGAGGTCAAAGCCATACTTTGCAAATACCCTTAATATTTCCCTTTCCCTACTTCCCATAGCTTTTTTAAAAACTCCTCCTCTTTTACGCCAAGGTCTTCAAGGCTTACGAGCTTTTCCTTAAACTCTTCTTTAGGTAATTTTACATAAACGGTAGATTGGATTAAAAAACTCCTCTTTAAGGTCCTCATGGCACTACAAACGAGCTTTTTACCTTGGTAGGTAATCTCTCCAATAGAGGGATAGTCGTAGCAAAGCAAGGAGTATCCCTTCCTTTCCAGGACCTGAGCCTCTATTCCAAGGTCTTTAAAGAGTTTTAGTAAGAGGTTCGTATATTTTCTGTAAATTTCCCTGTGGTTCTTACCCCAATTTTCCTTTAAATCTACCAGGGAAAAGCTTATGTCCGTTCCGTGGTAGAGGTACCCCCCTCCCGTTGGCCTTTTTACCACTAAGATTCCATCAAGTTCTAACCTCTGGGAATAGCCACAGCTTATACAAAACTTAGACCACTTATAAACCCTAAAAACCCTTCCCTTTAATCCCTTTTCCACTTTAAGGAGGTTTTCCTCATCCCTCTTCATATTCTCATAGGGCTCTAACACCTCATATAAGACCCTCTTCCTCATCCTTCATTAGCTTGTAGTTGAAGCTGTCGGTTAGGGCTATCCAGGAGGCTTCTATGATGTTTTCCGAGACCCCTACCGTTCCCCACTTCCTCTTTCCGTCGGTGCTCTCAATTAGGACCCTAACCTTTGCGGAAGTTCCCGCACTCTCATTAACTATCCTTACCTTGTAGTCTATTAGCTTTATTTCCTTTATGCTGGGAAAAAACTCTTCAAGGGCCTTCCTAAGGGCTCTGTCCAAGGCTGAAACAGGTCCGTTTCCCAAGGATGCGGTGTGCTCGGAAAGCTCCCCCACCTCTATCCTTACGGTTGCCTCAGAAACGGGCTTTTCATCCCCACCCCTCTTTGCTATCAGGACCCTGTATGCGGAAAACTTAAAAAAGTCCCTAAAGAGTCCAAAGTGCCTCTTTATTAGGAGCTCCAAACTCCCTTCCGCAGCTTCAAAGTGGTATCCTTCCTTTTCAAGCTCCTTAATCTTTTCCAAAAGCTCTTTAACTTCCTTGGAATTTTCCTCAACCTCTATTCCGTATTCCCTTAACTTGTAGAGGAGGTTGCTTTTACCCGAAAGGTCGGAGACCGTAATCCTCCTCCTGTTTCCCACCAAGGAGGGTTCTATGTGCTCGTAAGTCTTAGGATTCCTCAAAACCGCGGAGGCATGAACTCCCCCCTTGTGGGAAAAGGCACTTTCACCAACGTAGGGCATGTTCGGAGGTAAAGGTAAGTTTGCAAGCTCTGAGACGAACCTTGCGGTCTCAGTTAGTTTTTTAAGGTTTTCCCTACCTACCGTTTTAAAACCCATCTTCAATTCCAGGTTGGGTATTATGGAACAAAGGTTTGCGTTTCCAGTCCTCTCCCCTATACCGTTTATGGTCCCATGGCTGTCTCTTATACACATCTGACGCTG
>WFPT01000140.1 GCA_015487365.1 Aquificaceae bacterium | reverse complement strand
TTCTATACCTTTTAGTTTTTCCACAAAGCCCTTCGTGTAGTCCAACCTATCTACACCAATTCCCAAAAATTCCACTCCCAACTTCCTCTTTATGTTTCTGGCATAGATTTTACACTTCCTTGAAGACCTTAGCTCCCTCCACTTCTTATAGTCTATTCCTATGGGTAGTGCCTTTAACTTGGTCTTTCTACCTCGGTAGAGTATATAATCGTCCAAACTCCTTGCACCCTCTAAAAATTCCTTACAGCAGAGCTTGAAGTTCCTCACGTATCTTCTTATGTGAAAGCCTAAAACGTCCGCACCCAGCATTCCCTCTATTATTTCTTTGTAGTTAGGAATGAATCTAAACATATCGCAGGGAGGAAAGGGTATGTGCCAGAAGAAGAATATTTTATTCTTTACACCTTCCTCCCTCAAAAGGGAAGGTAAAAGGGTAAGGTGGTAGTCGTTTATAAAGATTAGGTCTCCCTCCCGAATTACTTCCAAAACTACCTTTGCAAACTTTTTATTTACCCTCCTATAACCCTTCCAGTAGCTCCTATCAAAGTTTGCCCTACTTAAAAAGAGGTGGCAGAGGGGCCATAAAACTTCGTTTGAAAAGCCGTAGTAATATTCCTTTACATCCTGCCTGCTGAGAGGAACGAACCTTATGAGTATCTTTTCCTTTACTATTACCTCCGTTGGGTAGTTCTTCCTCCTCCTGCCTCCACAGACCCAAACTCCTCCATACCTTTCCAAGATGGGCTCTAAGGAGGAGACCAGTCCCCCTACCGTTTTTTCCAGTTTCAGCTTTCCCCTGAGGGATTGCAACTTGTAAGGCTCCCTGTTGGAAACTACTATTAACCTCTTTACTCCCATTCTATCGTTGAAGGTGGCTTTGATGATATATCATAAACTACCCTATTTACCCCCTTTACCTCGTTTATTATCCTCCTCATAACCTTGTCAAGGAAGGAGTGGGGTAGTCTTGCCCAGTCCGCGGTCATCCCATCTTTACTTTCAACCGCCCTTAGTGCTACAACCCTTTCGTAGGTCCTCCCATCTCCCATAACTCCGACGCTCTTTATGGGTAGTAAAACCGCAAAGGCTTGCCATACTTTCTTGTAAAGGCCACTCCTCTTTAACTCCTCCAAAAATATGTAATCCGCCTCCCTTAAAATCTTTAAAGATTCCTCATCAACCTCCCCTATTATCCTTATGGCCAAGCCCGGACCCGGAAAGGGATGCCTGTTTAGGATTTCCTCAGATATTCCCAGTTTTTTACCCAACTCCCTAACTTCATCTTTAAAGAGCTCCCTTAGAGGCTCTAAGAGTTTTAGGTTCATCCTCTCCGGTAGTCCCCCCACATTGTGGTGGGTCTTTATCTTGGCACTTCCCAAAATTCCCGCACTTTCTACCACATCCGGATATAGGGTCCCTTGGAGTAGGTATTTTGCCTTAAACTCCTTTGCAACTTCCTCTAAAACTTCTATAAAGGTTTTTCCAATTATTTTCCTCTTTTCCTCCGGGTCGGTAATTCCCCTTAACCTCTCTAAAAACCTCCTCTCCTCCCTCCTGAGGATTGGATTTAAACCTATGGACCTTAAATTTTTTAAAACCTCCTCTTCCTCTCCCTTCCTCAAAAGCCCATGATTTATAAAAACGCAAATTAGGTTTTCCCCTACGGCCTTACTTACCAAGAGGGAGGCTACGGTGCTATCCACTCCACCCGAAACTGCGGAAATTACCTTAGAACTTCCCACTTCTTCCTTTATTTCCTCTACCTTCCTCCGTATAAAGTCCTCCATGGACCAGTTTTCCTTTAAGTTTGCAACCCTTTTTAGGAAGTTTTTAAGGATTTCCTTTCCGTATTGGGTGTGGCTAACCTCCGGGTGGAACTGCAAGCCGTAAATTTTACCCTTTTTTATTATTGCGTAGGGTGAGTTTTCGGAAGAACCTAAAACTTCAAAGCCAACGGGTAGCTCTTCAACCCTATCTGAGTGGGACATCCAAACTTCAAACTCCTTGGGAATCCCTTCAAAGAGTGGGTCCTCCTTTAAGAGCTTTAAATTGGTCCTCCCATACTCTTGTTTTTTTGAAGGTAGGACCTTCCCTCCCATTAAATGGGTAATTACCTGCAAGCCGTAGCATATTCCCAAAAC
>WFPT01000139.1 GCA_015487365.1 Aquificaceae bacterium | reverse complement strand
CTTTAAGGTTTCCTCGGAGACTTCAAACTCTAAAAAGTTTTCCTTTGATACGAGGGTAAGGCAAACTCCATTTACCGCTACACTATCACCCACTTGAACTTCAAGGGAGGAGGAGACCCTTAGCCTCCCCCTCCCAAAGGAGACTACCCTTCCTACCTCCTCTATTAGACCCGCAAACAATTAGCCTATGTAATCCTTCAAGGCTTCGTAGGCCTTCCTTGCCTTTTCAAACCTTTGGTTTATCACCTCCCAGTTTAGATTCCTTATTACCGCATCCACGTAAGGAGGTCTCTTGTTCTTGTAATCCACGTAGTAGGCGTGCTCGTAGGTGTCTATGAGGATTAAGGGGATAAAACCGTAGAAGTTGTAGAGGTTGTGGGCGTCTAAACCGTTTATAACGAGCCTTCCACTGAAAAGGTCAAAACCTAAAACCGCCCAACCCCTAAAAGCTACTGCACAGGCCGTTAACTCTTCAAAGAGTTTGTCCATAGAGCCAAAGTCCTCCTCCACCTTCCTCTTAAACTCCTCAGAGGGCTCACCCCTCTTACCTAAGTGCCCAAAGTAGAGCTCGTGAAGAACAGCACCCATGTAGTTAAAGCTTTCTTCCACTTTCAGCTCCCTGTATTCGGAATAGTTCTGGTTTGCCTTGGAAAGGTCCGCCTTCTCCAAAGCCTCCTGTATCTCGTTATACTTACTGACGTAGCCCTTGTAGTGGGCTTCAAAGTGGGGCTCTATCTGCTCGTTGGATATACCGTCTAAGTCCTTGGGCTTTAAGTGGTCCTTAGGTGATATCTTATGAGCCATCTTTCCTACCTCCTTAATTTTTTTAAATATTTTAATACCCAGAGCACCAAATGTCAAGAATATTTGGCCTTGTTGGAAAAACCAAGACTTTTAAAAAGGCACAGGGTTAAGGTTAAAATTATTAATCCATGGTTTTGGAAGGTTTGGTAAAGGAAGTGGTAGATTTGGTGAGGAAGGCGGGTGAAGAGATTTTAAGGGTTTATAACTCCCCCTTTGAGGTGGAGGAAAAGGAGGATAAAACCCCCATAACCCTTGCGGACAGGATTTCCCACCAGATTTTAAGCGAAGGCCTTGTAAAGTTGGAGGACGTCCCCCTTCTGTCGGAAGAAGGTAAGGACATACCCTACGCCCAAAGAAAAGAGTGGGAGACCTTTTGGCTCATAGACCCCCTGGATGGGACTAAGGAGTTTGTAAAAAGACTAAATTCCTTTACGGTAAATGTAGCCCTGATTCATAACTCCCTCCCCGTTTTGGGGGTAGTTTATGCCCCTTGCTACGAACTTATGTATTGGGCCATAAAAGGGGGTGGAGCATATTTAAACGGTAAGAGGCTCCCCCTACACAAGCTACCCGACCCGAGGGAGGAGATGATAGTTGTGGTTTCAAAGAGCCACCTAAACGGAAAGACCCTGGAATTTTTAAGGGAGCTGGAAGGGAAGACCAAAAGACTAAAAAGGATTTCCATAGGTAGCTCCTTAAAGCTCTGTTATGTGGCAGAGGGTAAGGCACACCTATATCCGAGGTTATCACCTACCATGGAGTGGGATACGGGGGCGGGCCACTGCCTACTCCTGGAAGTGGGAAAGAACCTTTACACCTATCCCGAGGGGAAGGTCTTAACCTACAACAAGGAAAGCTTGGTAAATCCACCCTTTGTGGCAAGATGAGGGAAAGGATACTGATGGGAGTTGCAAGGGGTGGCATTAAGACCAAAGAAGACACCTTGGTTTTAGTTTTTAAAGAGGCTCTAACTTACAGCTTACTTACAACCCAAAACCACTTAAAGTCTGGCTCCGTTAGACTCTGTGAGGAAAACTACAAGAAAAACAATAAGTTAAAGGCAATAGTTGTTATATCCGGAAACGCAAACGCCCTAACGGGTAGGGATTACGAGGATGCAAAGTTTTTAGTAAAGGAGCTATCTAGGTTGATAGGTTGTAGGGAGGAGGAAACCCTAATCTTTACCACAGGAGTCATAGGAAAGCCCTTACCCTTAAACTCACTGAGGGAGTCCTTAAAGGTTGCCCTAAAAAACTTAAAGGAGATAGACTTAAAGAGGGCCTCCGAGGTAATATCTACCACCGACAGATTCCCCAAGTTCTTTGAATATAAGGGGAAATTCAACCTCCTCACCTTTGCAAAGGGGGCGGGTATGATTATGCCCCATATGGCCACCATGCTCTGCTTTACCTTTACCGACGCCAAGGTAAAAAATTTAAGGGAAATTCACAGAAAAGTGAATGAGGAAACCTTTAATTCCATATCCGTTGATAACTGTCAGAGCACCAACGATTGCTTCTTACTGGCCACCTTTGAAGAAGTTGAGGTGGAGGAGGAGGAGTTTGAAAGGGTTTTAAGGCAATCCTCCCTCAAAGTGGCAAAGGACATAGTAAGGGACGGGGAGGGGGCTACGAAGCTAATAGAAGTTTTAGTGGAAGGGGCAAGGAGTAAGGTAAAGGCGAGGGAGCTTAGTAAGGCGGTTGCAAGCTCCATCCTCTTAAAGACCGCCCTCTTTGGGAACGACCCAAACTGGGGAAGGGTCCTTTCCGCCTTAGGCTCTACCGAATTTTCAATACCCAAGGACTTTAAACTTTACTTTGGAGACCTCTTAGTTTATCACCTAAGGCCAGTAGCGGATGAAAAGAAGCTGAGGGAATACTTAGAAAAAAATGAGGAGGTAAAGATAAGGGTAGTTCTTAACGAGGGAAACTTTTCTTGGAGGTATTACACCTGTGACCTTACCTACGATTACGTTAAACTTAACTCGGAG
>WFPT01000138.1 GCA_015487365.1 Aquificaceae bacterium | reverse complement strand
TGAGCACTCCCTGGACACACAGATAAAGCTTAAAAAGCTCTATGAAAATCCCGGACCCGTTGTCGTAGGGGCTATACCTGGGACCAGCTGTCTTGGTCCCGCCTATGAGTTCGTTCTTATGCTCCATTACGAGTTAAAGAGGAGGAGGTTAAGGTATAAGGTCCCCATAACCTTTATTACCTCTGAGCCTTATGTAGGACACATGGGACTTAGAGGGATGGGCCTTTCAAGGAGATTTATGGAGGACCTCTTTGCGGAGAGGGATATAAGGTGGATTTCTAACGTTAAAGTGAAAAAGGTGGAAACCAACAAGGTTATATACGAGGACCTAAACGGGAAAACCGAGGAAATCCCTTCAACCTTTACCATGCTTATGCCAAGGTTTGAGGGTCCAGAGGTGGTGGCCTCCGCGGGAGATAAGGTGGCAAACCCAAAGAACAAAATGGTCATAGTCAATAGGTGTTTCCAAAACCCAACCTACAAAAATATATTCGGTGTGGGTGTAGTCACCGCCATACCACCTGTGGATAAAACACCCATACCTACTGGTGTCCCTAAAACGGGTATGATGATAGAGCAGATGGCTTTGGCGGTAGCCCACAACATAGTTAATGATATAAAGAATAACCCCGAAAGGTATTCCCCAAGACTTTCCGCTGTATGCGTAGCGGACTTTGGGGAGGATGCGGGATTTTTCTTCGCAGACCCTGTAATCCCTCCAAGGGAAAGGGTAATATCAAAGAAGGGCAGGTGGGCCCACTGGTTTAAGAGCGCTTTTGAGAAGTATTTCCTCTGGAAGGTAAAAAGGGGTAACGTAGCCCCTTCCTTTGAAGAAAAATTTTTAAAGAGTTTTTTAAAGGTTGAGCCCATAGAAATTTGTAAAGACTGCCAAGGCACTCCCGGAAGCAGATGTTAATCTGTTTTTTATGAAGATAAGGAGGGTATTCTTCGGGGGAAGTTTTGACCCGATACACTTAGGGCACCTAATCTTGGCAAGGGAAGTTTTAGAATACTTTAACTTGGAGGAGGTAATCTTTATTCCCACCTATTTATCACCCTTTAAAAAGGAGCACATGTTCTCACCCTACGAAAGGCTTAAAATGCTCCGCTTGGCCCTTAAAGGTGAAAAGAGGTTTAAGGTAAAAACCTTTGAAATATTTAAGAGGAGGAAGTCTTACACCTACTACACCGCCCAATACCTGCTGATTAAATACGGGGAAAAACCTACATTCTTGCTGGGCTCTGACTCCTTTTTATCCTTGAAGGGCTGGAAAAGGTTTAAAGAATTAATAAAAATTGCAAAATTTATAGTGGCCACCAGGGGGGGTGATGAGGTGGAAAGGATAGAAAGCTTTGGAAGGGAAAATTCTATAAACTTTAAAGTCTTCCCTTTTAGGAGGATAGATATATCCTCCACCTACATAAGGAGGAGGATAAAGGAGGGTAAGTCCGTTAGATACTTAGTTCCTGACGAAGTTTATAAATTTTTGCGTGGTAGAATAAGAGTTTAACGATGGAAAGGGAGAGGTGGGCTACAAAAATAGGCCTAATATTGGCCATGGCGGGAAATGCTATTGGCCTTGGAAACTTTTTAAGGTTCCCCGTTCAAGCTACCCAAAACGGAGGGGGGGCCTTCATGATACCCTACATAATCTCCTTCCTCCTAATAGGGATACCCCTTATGTGGATTGAGTGGGCCATAGGTAGGTGGGGAGGTAGTAGGGGACATGGGACAACACCGGGAATCTTTTACGAGATAAAAAGGAACAACCTTTTAAGGGTTTTAGGAGTCTTTGGCCTCTGGATACCCTTGGTCGTAGTAATTTACTACACCTACATAGAAAGTTGGACCTTAGGTTATGCCTTAAAGTTTTTAATGGGCTCAGTTCCAAAGGTGGTGGGGGAGAACTTTTTAGAGCCCTTTAGAAACTTCCTGGTTTCCTACAAGGGGGAAGGTCAAACCTTTTTAAAACCCTCCCTTTACGCCTATATAATCTTTGTGATAACTTTTCTCATAAACATACTCATACTCATAAGGGGAGTTTCGGGAGGGATTGAAAAGTTTGTAAAGTTTGCCATGCCCCTACTCTTCCTCTTGGCCATCTTTTTAGTCTTTAAGGTCTTTTTACTACAAACGGAAAAGGGTAGCGCGGTTGAAGGTCTAAACTTTTTGTGGGAGCCCGATTTTAGGGCCTTAAAGGACCCAAAGGTTTGGATTTCCGCAGCGGGACAGGTATTCTTTACTTTGAGCTTAGGTTTTGGAGCCATAATAACCTACGCCTCTTACCTAAAAAGGGACGATGACATAACTTTGAGTGGTCTTACCGCATCCAGTTTAAACGAGTTTGCGGAAGTAATTTTGGGAGGCTCCTTGGCCATACCCGCGGCGGTAGCCTTCTTTGGGGTAAAGGAGGCGGTAGAGGTAGCCAAATCGGGGGCCTTTGACTTGGGCTTTGTAAGTCTTCCCGCAATATTTTCCACGATAGAGGGGGGTAACTTCTTGGGCTTTGCTTGGTTCTTCCTCCTCTTTATAGCGGGACTTACCTCTTCTATTGCCCTAACCCAACCCATAATAGCCTTCTTTGAGGATGAATTTAAGATGGAAAGGAAAACCGCGGTCCTAATCTCGGGCTCTATAATATTCCTCTCTTCCCAGGCGGTAATATTTATTAAGGGCTTTTTGGAGGAGATGGACTTTTGGGCTGGGACAATTGCGGTGGTCTTTTTCAGCTTGGTGGAAATAGTCCTCTTTACTTGGTTCTTTAAGGGGGACCCCTACGAGGAAATAAACAGGGGAGGAATAATTAAAATGCCAAGGCTTTACCTCTTTATAATGAAGTATATAACCCCCCTCTTCCTACTGGCCCTACTCTTTATATGGGGGATAAGTGCCATACCCCAAATCTTAAAAGAGAGTAAATGGACCCTCTGGGTTGCAAGGTTTTACATGCTCTGCTTGTTTTTACTCCTTACCCTTTTGGTCTTCTTAGCTCCCAAGGTTTCCAAGAGGGAGACTTAAATTTAAAACTATGGAGGGTAAAAAGTATGGAGAGATTGAAATAGAAAGGGCTAAGTTGGAGGTTTGGCCTAACCCATCTCCTGAGAGGGATTATTTAATAGACATAACCTTTCCCGAGTTTTCCTGCCTCTGTCCCCGCTCAGGATACCCGGATTATGCGACCATAAGGATAAGATACATACCCGACCGATACATAGTAGAGTTAAAGTCCTTAAAACTTTACCTGAATAAGTTCAGAAACCAATACGTATCCCACGAAGAGGCCACAAACCGTATATACAAGGATCTTTACGAGCTCCTAAAACCCAGGTTCTTAGAAGTTATAGGGGACTTCCACCCAAGGGGTAACGTCCATACGGTTGTTAAGGTAAGGAGCGATGAAAAGTATTGAAATAACTCTAACCTCTATTCCCGTTGCCAAAACAAACCGTTACATAAGGAGGAGGGGAGGGAAGGTCTTCCTACCCCCCAGGGTAAAACACTGGCAGAGTAGAGCCCTTTGGGAAGTTTTGGAGCAGTTTAAAAGTGAAACCATAAGGGGTCCCGTTAGGGTCTTTGTTAAACTTACCCTACCCGATAGGAGGAGGAGGGACATAGATAACATGTTAAAGAGCCTTTGGGACGTCTTGGAAAGGGCTAAGGTAATTGAAGATGATAGCTTAATTTACGAAGTTTTCGTAAAAAAGGAAGTTAAAAGGGGTGAAAAGGGGACCTTTATAAGGGTAGAAAGCCTTGAAGCTTTATAGTTTAATTTTAAAGTTAATCTTTTTATTTTTGGTCTTTCAGACCCTTAAAGCCCTGTTTTTTTCCTTCCCAAGCATTTTGGACCTACTTAAAG
>WFPT01000137.1 GCA_015487365.1 Aquificaceae bacterium | reverse complement strand
GTCCCAGAAAATGAAGTTAATTTTCCAAAGTCTCCGGTGTAAAAGGAACCCCTAAAAATTACAAGGCTCTAAGCCTTGAAAATCAAGGGTTTAAGCTACCTGTCATCAAAGCATCAAGGCATCAAGGCATTTTGATGCTCATTTCCATATTCAGTTGCCAAGGAGCCAGAGCCTTTACTATAAACTATTATACCACCATTAGTTAAAAAATCAACATCCCATCTCCGTAGGAGTAAAACCTATACTTTTTTTTAATGGCTTCTTGGTAGGCCCTTAGGATAAAGTCCTTTCCTCCAAAGGCACATACAAGAAGGAGGAGGGAGGACCTTGGGAGGTGGAAGTTGGTAATGAGGGCATCTATCACTTTAAACTCGTAGGGTGGGTATATGAAGAGGTTGGTAAAACCTTCATAGCTTTTAAAGGGTTTGCTTTCCAAGGCTCTAACTACGGTAGTCCCTACCGCTACTACCTTGTTTCCCCTCCGCTTAGTCTCCAATACCTTCTTTATGGTTTCTTCTGGGACCTTAACGAATTCTTCCTCCAAGGTATTCTTTTCCACATCGTCTTCTTTTAGGGGTTTGAAGGTGGCATAGGAAACATGGAGGGTTATGAAGGCAAAGTTTATACCCCTCTCCCTTAAAGATTTTAGGAGTTTTTCCGAAAAGTGGAGGCCCGCGGTTGGGGAGGCCACAGAGCCCTCTTCCTTTGCAAAGATAGTTTGGTAGTAAAGTCTGTCTATGGGCTCCTCCTCCCTTTCTAGGTAGGGTGGTATAGGTATTTTCCCCACCTCCTTTAACTTTTCTTCACCCTTTAAGATTTCCACCAAGAAGGTGGATTCCTTTAAGTGCTCCTTTATAAGGATTTCCACCTCTTTACCCACAAAAACTTTTAGGCCTTCCCTTATCTTCTTTCCTCCCACTAAGGCCTTGTAGGTCCCCCTATTTAGTTTTTGGTAAAGGAGGACTTCTACCTTCCCCCCCGTTTCCTTCCTTCCTATCAGCCTTGCGGGAATTACTTTGGTATCGTTAAATATGAGTAAGTCTCCCTCCCTTAAAAACTTGGGAAGCTCCTTAAAGGTTGAGTGTATTAGGGTTTTATCCTTTCTGTTTAGGACCATAAGCCTTGCCTCTTCCCTTGGAATTTTTGGATACTTTGCTATCAGCTCCTTGGGTAGTTTAAAGTCAAACTCTGAAAGTTTCATAGGTATTTAAAGGCCCTTAGACCTATGTCCCTCCTATAATGCATACCTTCAAAGTGGATTTTTTCAACCGCCCTATAAACTTTATCCCTTGCTTCCTTTAAGGTCTTTCCAAGGGCGCAGAGGTTTAAAACCCTACCCCCCGCGGTTAAAAGTTTTCCCCCTTCCCTTTTAACGCCCGCGTAAAAGACCATTATTCCTTCCCTTTTTACCTCCTCAACCCCCCTTATTTCCTTACCTACCTGTGGCTTTTCGGGGTAGCCCTTTGACGCTAAAACTAAATCCAAGGCCCAATCCCTTTTAACTTTTAACTCCGTTTTCTTCTCCTCCATAAGGTTTAGGATGGCCTCCAAAAGGTCTGAATCTATCCTGCAAAGCAGGGGTTGAGCCTCCGGGTCTCCGAGCCTTACGTTAAATTCTAAGACCTTTGGACCCTCCTTGGTTATCATCAGACCCGCGTATAAAAATCCCAAGTAGGTTAAACCTTCCCTTAAAAGCCCCTTTAAGGTTCTTTCTACTATTTCTTCCCTTATCCTCTTTTCAGTTTGTTGGTCTATGACGGGTGTGGGTGAGTAGGCTCCCATACCCCCAGTGTTTGGTCCCCTGTCGCCGTCAAAGAGCCTCTTGTGGTCCTGGGATGTGGGAAGAGGTAAATAGAGCTCCCCTTTTGCCATCACTATGTAGGAGGCCTCCTCCCCCTCCAAGTATTCTTCTATTACTACCCTCTTACCCGAGTCTCCAAACTTTCCTTTTAACATCAGGTCCTCTAAAAAACTTATGGCTTCTTCCTTTTTAAAGCAAACCTTTACACCCTTTCCCCCCGCAAGGCCGTCCGCCTTTATTACTATGGGAGCTCCCTTGCTTTCTACGAAACTTTTTGCCCCTTCAAAGTCTTCAAAGACCTCGTATTGGGCCGTAGGTATAGAATACTTCCTCATAAACTCCTTGGCAAAGGCCTTACTACCTTCCAGCTGGGCTGTTTTTTTATCGGGTCCAAAAACCTTTATTCCAAAACTTTCCAGGTAGTCCCTAACTCCCTTTACTAAGTATTCCTCCGGTCCCACCACGACCAAATCTACCCTGTTCTTTAATAGCTTTTCCTTTAAGTCTTCAAAATCCTTAAAGTTAAAGGTTTTGGAAACTTCCTCCATCCCGGGGTTTCCCGGTGCGCTGAAAAGTTCTTCCACCAACTTACTCTGGGAGAGTTTCCAGACTAAGGCGTGCTCCCTTCCCCCTTTCCCTAATACCAAAACCCTCACTAACTTAATTTTAACACACCAAAGAGCATCCTCTCTCTGGTCCTGTCTCTCCTAAAAGAGGGGAAGGTTTTGTTGCATATGGTGCATCCTCCAACGGATATTACCCTGCCCTTGAAATACCTCCTGAGTCTCTTTAAAACCTCCCCCCTTAAATCTAAAAAGGTTTTACCTTTTCTAAAACTTGTTGAAAAGTAAGGGCATACCTCACCCTTTACCTCATAACAGCAACCCCTCGCACAGGGTGATAGGAAGGCCAGGAGGGGCTTATCCCTTTTTCTAAACTTCTTTAAAGTTACTTCAACTACTTTTGCCTTCGTCCCCCTCCAACCCGCATGTATTAGGGCAAAGTATTCTTTACCTAAAACTATTAGGCCACAGCAATCCGCCAGTTTTACCCCTAAGGCCTTACCCTTTAAGGAGCTTATTAGGGCGTCACCCTTATAGGTCCTCTTGGTTTCCCTTAAAAGGATTACTTTGTTTCCGTGCACCTGCTTTAAGGTATACACTCCCTTACCCTTCTTTAAGAAGATTAAGTAGTTATAAACCTTTTTGCTGTAAAGGTTCATCGCCACAGAGTCTTTAACTTCCTCTCTATTACCGAGGTTAAAACAAAGGGTAGAGAGTTTAGGTCTTCAACCCCTACGCAGTTTTCTCCAAAGTAGTAATAAACCTTTTCCCTCATCCTTCCAATACCTATTCCAAAGGTTGGGACTAAGTTTTTTACCCTCCTTAAAAAGGCCCTTAAATCCTCCCCCCTTAAACCCCTCGTTGGCTCCCCATCGCTTATTACAAGGATTATACTTTTTAGCTTGGTCCTCTTGTTAAAGCTTAAACAGTCTTTTAGGGCAAAGTCTATTGCCTTTGAAAGGTTTGTGGCCCCCTTAAAGGAAGAAGCTTTTTGAATCAGCTCCCTCTGGTCCAGGGGTTCTAAAAAGTCTTTAACTTTAAAGACTTCCTCGTTAAAGGTATCCACAGAGTAGGGTAGTCCTACCTCCTCCAAAACCGAACAGAGTAAGTGCAAGGAGGACAAGCAGAGCTTTGCCTTTTCCCCCTTACCTATGGAAGAGGAGCTGTCAAAAACTATCTTAAAACCCATGGGTTTTTCCTCTTTAACCTCCCTCCTTTTAAAGACCATACCCCTCTTTATGCTAAACTCGTAAGCAAAGCGGTAGTGGTTTATCCTCTTACCCCTTCTGTAATGGCCACCCTGCCCCTCCTCCTCCCAAGGTAAGAGGGACCTTATCTTCTTTAACAGGATTTGCCTTAAGGCTTCATTTCCTTCAAGGCTAAAATTTCCATCAGGCCTAAAACTTTTACTTTTAAGCTTACCCAAACCCTTGAAGATAAACTTTACAAAGCCCTTGTGCTCCACCTCATACTTTAAGAATTTAGGAAGTAGGACGGGTAGTATTTTCAGGTCGCTTTCAACAATTCTTAGGTATATACTCTGCTCTAAGTAATCCCTCATCCAAGAGGGCAAGGCCTTAACCTCCCTCAAAATCTCCCCTGTAAGCTCTTCCCTTGCCAGCTCCGGGGAGCTCAGGTTCTTTACCTTACTTTGGAGCTCAGGGGGAAGCCTTTTTAAAACGTCTGTCATAATCCTAACCCTCTCCCTCCTTGATTCTTCCCATAGGAGCTTTAAGAGGGCCAACCTCTTTGACTTGTCAAGGAGCTCCATAAATTTAGGGAGTAGGTCCAAAAGGTTTTCCAACTTCCCTTCCTTTAAGTAATCCTTAAAGTCTCCCTTAAGGTTTTGGTGGGGATATTCACCCTCTGGTAGCTCCAAGGGTGCCCTAAGCCTTAACCTTTCCAGAAGGGCCAAAAGTAAAAGGCCCGAGGTGGGAGGGTAGCCCAACTTAAAGAGCTCTCTCTGAATTAAAAAGTAGTAGTTAAGCTTGGTTTTTAACAAAAAGCTAACCTCACCCCTTAGGTATTTTAGGTCCTCACCTTTTCCCTTCTTTAAAACCTCTGAGCTTTTAAAGGAAAGGTAAATGGGTTTCCTGTAATCTTCTTCAATCTCTTCCAGCTCCCCTAAAAAGTGTGCCTCCAAAAGGGAGGGATTTTTAAAGGCACAGTCCCAGTCATCACCCCCTTCAACTTCCACTTTAAACTCTTCCCTAATCAGACTTTCCAGCTCCCTTATCATCCTCTTCCTTTTGCCCCTCTATCAGCTCCCTGTGGAGGGACTCC
This sequence comes from Aquificaceae bacterium, assembly GCA_015487365.1. Classification (GTDB taxonomy): domain Bacteria; phylum Aquificota; class Aquificia; order Aquificales; family Aquificaceae; genus S012-77. The sequence goes on along the minus strand of WFPT01000137.1, from coordinate 768 downwards.
ATATAAGCTTCGTATTTAAGCTCCTCCCAAGTGTCCCTTAAATTCCTCATAAACTTCCCTATTTCCACCGCAAGGTTTATCATCCTCTCGGGCCCCAAAACTATAAGACCTATGGCCAGGATTAGTAGAATTTGTAACTCCATAAAAGCTAATTTAATATCAACTAAGGAGTTTTTCAACCCTCTCCACTACCTCCTCCACCCTTGGAAATTCCCTACAAACTTTTGTTTTAACTTTACACCTCTTTGGATTGGGTGAGCAAGGGGAGCAGGGGACTTTGCTTTCCAGGTAGTCCCCTATTAAGGGATAAAAGCCGTATAGGGGGGAGGTGGAGGTGTAAAGGGTAAGGGCTGGGACCTTAAAGGCGTTAGCAATATGAACGGGGGAAGAATCGTTAGAAATAACCAAACTTGAACCCTTAACTATTGCCATAAGCTCCCTCAAAGTGGTCCTATTTATTAGGTTTTTACAGTTTCTAAGTTCAAGGTTTATACTATCTTTTCCCACCGCTACCACTTCAAAGCTTTTAGAAAGTAGGTTAATTAGACCCTGCCAGTTTTTCAAAGACCACATCTTCAAGGGAAAGTTGGAAAGGGGACTAACCACTAAGTAATTTTTCTCTTTTAAGGAAAATTTCTTTAAAGTTTTAAGGTAAAAACCTTCCTCTAACTCCAAAAGGGTTTCCCTCCTTAAATTTTTCACTCCCAAAAACTTTGCAAATTCTAAAAGCCTGTCTATTTCGTGAATACCTTTCCCCCTCCTGTATTT
>WFPT01000136.1 GCA_015487365.1 Aquificaceae bacterium | reverse complement strand
TTTTTTAGTATGAGAAGGATAAAGGTTGAGCTTTTCCCAAGGCGGGTGGGGAAAAAGGGCGAGTTAAAAAGGAAGAGGAGGGAAGGATTTTTACCCGTTGAAATATACGGGAAGGGGGTTGAAAACATCCACGCCTTTATGAGGCTAAAGGACTTTGAAAAGCTACCCCACGGTGAGAGCTTTCTCCTTATAGCCAAGATAAACGGACAGGAAAGGTTGTGCTTTTTAAAGGAGGTTCAGTACGGATACCTAGGGGACAACCCCATACACGTAGATTTACTGGACATATCGCACCTTGAAAGGATAGAGATGGAGTTACCCTTGGAGTTTGTGGGGAAGCCTATTGGAGTTGAAAAGGGAGGGACCTTTGAAATACTTATGCACACTTTGAGCGTAAAGGCGGACCCAAGGAGTGCCCCCGAAAAGATTACCGTAGACGTTTCTAAGTTGGATTTGGGAGACGTTTTAAAGGTAAAGGACCTAACCTTACCCGAGGAAATAGAAGTTTTGGATGAGCCTGAGGAAAACCTTTGCGTAGTAGTTGAGCCCGAAGAGGAGGAAACGGAAGGTGAAGGGGAAGCCCAAACCCCTTAAAACTTTATGGTAAAAAGCTTAGTGGGTTTGGGTAATCCCGGTAAGGAGTATGAGGATAGTCGCCATAACGTGGGTTTTATGTTCATAGACTTCCTCTTGAAGAAGGCAAACCATAGCAAAGGTAAATATGAGGAGGGATGCCTTTCAAGGATATACAAAGTTTATCTCTTTGAAAGGGAGCTCCTTCTGGTAAAGCCCTACACCTTCATGAACAACTCGGGCTATGCGGTCTTAAACCTCATAAAGCATTATGACTTAAAACCGGAAGAAGTTATGGTAATTTACGATGATTTGGACCTACCCTTGGGAAGCATAAGGATTAGAAAGGGTGGGAGCTCGGGGGGACACAAGGGGGTAGAATCCATAATAAATCTTTTAAAGACCCAGAGCTTCCCAAGGCTGAGGATAGGCATTTCAAGGCCCAAAAGGAAGGAGGAGGTCATAGACTACGTCCTCTCACCTTTTAGTAAAGAGGAGGCCTTTAAGATTAGGGAGGTCTTTGAAAGGGCCTTTTGGTGCTTAAAGATTTTGTTTATGGAGGGCTTTGAAAAGAGTATGAGCCTGTGCAACAGAGATGTTAAAACTTAAAAGGGGAGAAGGTAAAAGTGTGGTGGTGGATGTGGTCCCCTTGGTGGATACACTTCTTGCGGTCTTTTTATTCTTGGCCCTTTTGGCCTTTAAGGGCTCCCTCTACCAGATGAAGGTGCAGGTCCCAAGGGCCAAAGGAAAAAGCCAGGAGGTCAGGGGAAGCTTAAAGGTGGTAATAGACAAAGAGGGAAGGGTTTTTATAAATTCAAGGAGGGTTAGCCTAAGGGAGCTAAGAAAAATAGTTAAGGGTTACAGCTCCCTGATAATCTACGGGGACGAAAGGGTAAATTACGGGGCAATAGTCAAGGTCTTGGATTTAGCAAGGGAAGAGGGGGTTGAAAATTTTCTGCTGGCGGTAAGGAGGTGATTTAAAAATCAGTTTGTGCTATAATCTTACGTTACTATGGTAAGGGAAGCCCTAAAACTTTTACCGATACTCATCCTCCTCCTCCTTTCCTGTAAGGGGGAAGAGAAAGGGCAAAAGGTTTCCAAGTTAAAGGTTTCTACCTACAAGGCCAAAGAGGTGAGTTTAGAAGTTTTCTATCCCGCGGTGGGGACTATAAAGGACGAAAGGGACATATACCTCCTGCCGGAGGTAAGCGGAAGGGTAGTTAAAATCTTTGTTAAGGAAGGACAGAAGGTCAAAGGGGGTCAAACCCTCTTGAAGATAGACGATAGGGAGTTAAAACTAACTAAGGAGGAGTTAGTGCATAACTTAAAGGCCCTATCTTCTAACTTAGAAAGTTTAGAAAAGAGTTACAAAAGGAACCAAAGGCTTTACAGGAAGGGGTTAATAAGTGAGGAGAGCTTTGAGAGGATAAAGAGTCAATACGAGAGCACCCTTGAAAAGTATCAGGCCTTGAAGAAAAAGTTAGAAGCAACAGAGCTCAGGTTGAAAAAGACGGAGGTTAAGGCACCTTACGGTGGAGTAATATCGGAGTTAAAAGTAAAGGTCGGCCAACTGGTTTCACCCTCCACCCCCCTTATGAGGCTTACCTCCAACTCCCAAAAATACTTAGAATTCTTAGTCCCACCCCAGACCCCTATAAAACCGGGTAGTAAAGTAATCTTTAAGGTTAAAGGCCTTGGGGAGTTTCCCGGGAAGGTCTATTACCTTTCACCCACTTTAAACCGGCAACACCTTAGGAAGGTAAAGGCAACCTTGGAGGGGGTGGAAAAACTGAGTGTAGGTAGCTTTGGGGAGGTTTTGGTGGAGGTAGGTAAAGAGAGGGTTTTTAAGATTCCCGAGAGGGCGGTAATTTTGAGTCCTGAGGGGGACTTCGTTTATACCCTTGAAGGGACAAAGGCAAAGAGGGTGAAGGTGGATTTGGTTAAGGTAAAGGGAGGCTTTGCCTACGTTAGGGGAAAACTTAAAGGCAAGGAGGTAATAACCACTAACCTCTTTGAGCTATCCGAGGGTAAGGAGGTCATAAAGTGAGGCTCTTAGCTTTAACCTTAGTCCCTCTGCTGTGCTTTTCCATAACCTTAAAGGAGGCCTTAAAAAGGTCCTTAAAGGAAAACACCTTAGTTAAGGTAAATTACTACGAGTTGAAAAAGGTTGAGCAAAAGATTAGGGAAACCAGGGCTTCCCTCTTACCCTCTTTAAGTTTTGAAGCCTCTTACATTTATTGGGATAAGAACCTAATATCCCAGTTTCAGGTCCAGAAGCAGTGGAGGTGGAGCTTAACCCTGACCCAAACCCTTTTTAGCAAGTCAGTCCTTGACGCCCTCAGGGTTGCCCACAAAACTCTAAACCTCCAAAAGCTTATCTTTGAAGAGGTAAGGGATACGGTTAGCGTTCAGACCGCCAAGTTCTTCT
>WFPT01000135.1 GCA_015487365.1 Aquificaceae bacterium | reverse complement strand
GTATGAGGCTGGTTAAGTTTGAGGCAAAGGAGCCCTATAAGTTGGAGGCTGGGGAAAAGACTTACTACTTTTGCATGTGCGGGCTTTCTAAGAATAAACCCTTCTGCGACGGCTCCCACAAGAGGACCAAGGAAGAGGAGGAGGGCAAGCTTTACCTTTACGATAGGGAGGGTAACAGGGTAGAACTCTGAGGGAACTCTGAATTTATCAGGAGCTCCAGTTTTTTAAGGAGTTCCTCTAAGCTCTTTCTAAAAGAAAGGGAGCCGTAACCCCTCCTGTATTTGGTGAAGGTGCTAACCCTAAGGGTTTTACCTTTAAACTCTAACTCTAAAATTAACGCATACTCTGAGACCCTGCCGTATCGATCGTAGCTTAAAGGGAGCTTTTCGTACCTTTTGACCAAAACCCTTACTACCTCTGAGCCTTGGGTGCAACTTAGCTCATAACCCCTGTAAAGGTATATCCTCTCAAAGAGTTTGTATAGGGAAAGCCTTAGGTAGGGCTCCTTGGCCTTTACCTTTAAGCAAACCTCCCTTGAAAAGGCCAAGCTACTCAAAGTAATCAGCGCAAAAGTCCTCAGTTTCCCAAACGCTAACCCTTTCCACCTCATACTTTCCTTTAAGTTTTTCGTAAATCCACTTGGCCAAGTTCTCCGCACTGGGGGAGAAGTTAAAGTGCTCGTTGAGCAAGGTATGGTCTGGTAAGAGATTTTCTAAATCCTCTTTGAGTTTTAAAAAATCCACTCCTATCCCCCCTTCGTCCAGCTCCCTTGCTAAAACGCAAACTTCCACCTGCCAAGTGTGCCCGTGGATAGGTTCAGGTTTCCCGTAGTAGTTCGTAAGGTAGTGGGCCCAGTAAAACTTTTTCCTTACCCTAATCCTCCAAGGCATTATAGGACTTCTATCTCCCCGTTTTCTATAAAAGCAGAATGGAGCTCCCTAAGGGCAAGCTCTGAATACTTTTCCTCTATAAGACAGGATATCCTTATTTCGGAGGTGGATATGGCCATTATGTTTATGTTATTTTTGGCCAAAACCTCAAACATCTTACCCGCTGTCCCGTAGGAGCTCCTCATCCCAAGACCCACTATGGAAACCTTGGCTACACTGTCGTCCCTTATTACCTCCTTTGCCCCTATTTCCTTTGCAACCGCCCTAACTATTTCTTCCGCCTTTTTGGCCTCGTTTCTGCTTACGGTAAAGGACATATCCGTATAACCTTCATAAGAAACGTTTTGGACAATCATATCCACAACTATGTGAGCGTCCCCTAAGGCCTTAAAGATTTTGGCCGCTATACCGGGCCTGTCCGGGACTCTGACTACGGTAATCCTCGATTCGTTCCTGTCCAAGGTTATTCCCCTTACCACTACCTTTTCCACGATTTCCTCCTCCGGGACTATCCAAGTCCCTTCCTCCTTTGAAAAGGTGCTCCTTACGTGTATTTTAACATTATACTTTGCTCCAAATTCAACACTCCTTATTTGCATAACCTTTGCCCCCAAAGAAGAAAGCTCCAGCATCTCCTCGTAGGAGATTTTTTCAATCTTTTTTGCGTTCTTTACTATCCTCGGGTCCGCGGTAAATACCCCTTCAACGTCGGTAAAGATTTCGCAGATGGCATTAAGGGCACTGGCCAAGGCTACCGCGGTCGTATCCGAGCCCCCCCTCCCCAAGGTGGTTATCTGCCAGTCTTCGGTAACCCCCTGAAAACCCGCAACCACCGGAACGTAGCCTTTACTGAGTAAGTTTTTTATCTTCTGTATGCCTATTTTTTTAATCTTTGCCTTGGTAAAGACAGAATCCGTAATTATGGGAACCTGCCAACCGCACAAACTTATGGCCTTAATTCCCCTCCTCCTCAAAACCATAGAAAGGAGGGCTATGGCCTTCTGCTCCCCCGTTGAAAGTAAAACGTCCAGCTCCCTTTCAGGTGGGAAGGGCTCAATTTTTTTGGCAAGCTCTATTAATGAGTCCGTTTCCCCTGCCATGGCGGAAGAAACTACAACTACCTCGTTCCCCTCTTTGAGTCTTTCTTCAACCCTTTGGGCAACCAACTCCATCCTCTCTAAGTTTGCAACGGAGGTTCCCCCAAACTTTTGAACGAACACCGCCACGCTTAGTTTATTATAATTCAAGGGGGATATGTTGGAAGTTGAAGGGCTTAAAAAAAGTTTTGGTAGGAAGGAGGTTTTAAAGGGTATAGACTTTTCCTTAAAGGAGGGTGAGGTTTTAGGGGTTGTGGGGGAGTCTGGCTCGGGGAAGAGCACCCTGGGTAAAATTATCCTTAGACTTCTAAAGCCCTCCTCCGGTAGTGTAAGACTCTTTAAGAGGGAGCTGTGGGACTTTAAGAGGAAGGAGTTTGGTAGGTTGGTTTCAGCGGTCTTTCAGGACCCATCAAGCAGTTTAAACCCCAAAATGAGTGTAGAAGGTGTTTTAAGGGAGGTTCTAAGGACCCACGGGGTAAGGGACTACGACCTTGAAGGGGTTTTGGAGAGGGTAGGTTTAGGGCCTGAGTTTTTAAAGAGGAAGGTCCTTGAGCTATCGGGTGGGCAAAAGCAAAGGCTTGCGGTTGCAAGGGCCATACTCCTTTCACCCAAGCTAATAGTTGCGGACGAGCCTACCTCCTCCTTGGACGCCACTTTAAGGAAAAAAATTGTAAAGCTCTTTAAGGACTTAAAGGAAAAAGGTATAGCCTTAATCTTTATAACCCACGACCTGAGACTTTTAAGGGGACTTGCGGATAAAATTTTAGTCTTATACGGGGGAGTTCGTATGGAATACGGACCGGCGGAGGAGCTGTTAAAGGAGCCCAAAAACCCTTACACCCGTTATTTAATTTCTTCACTACCCGTTAGGAATCCAAGGGAGAGGGGGGAAGTCTTTAACTTAAAGGAAATAGAGCCAAGTAGTGAGGGTTGCCCCTTTTACAACGGCTGTCAGGAGAGGTTAAAGGAATGTAAAAAAAGTTTAAGGGTTAAAAGGGTTGGAAAAACCTATGTATCCTGCAACCTATACTGAGTTACTCCTTGTCTTAATACTTTTGCTCCTTTCGGGCTTCTTTGCCTCCTCAGAAGTTGTCTTCTTCTCCCAGGGTAAGGGCCTAATTTACAGGTTCTCCGAAAGCAAAGTCTTTAAAGTCTTAAAGAAGCTCTTGAAGGAGCCCAAGGAGCTGTTGATTTCTATACTCTTGGGAAACGAAATTATAAACGTCCTCCTCTCCTCCTACCTTACCTTAATATTTGGTAAGGGCTCTGGCTTTATCTCCTCTTTACTCATTTTTATATTTGGTGAAACCTTGCCTAAGAATTTGGTCCTCCCCTTAACGGAAAGGTTAGTCCCTCTATACACCCTCCTCTTTTACCCCTTCCACCTAATCCTTACCCCCCTCCGCTTCGTCTTTTACAAGCCCTTGGAAAGGCTCTTTAAGGACCTAAAAACCCAAAGTTTAGATAAGGAGCAACTCCTGGGCCTCCTAACCTCCCTTCTGGAAGAGGGTAACCTGGAAGAGGAGGAATACCTTAGGGTAAGTAGAGCCCTAAACTTGGACAAAGTAGTTTTAAGGGAGGTTATGACCCCAAGGCCCGACGTGGTGGCCTTTGACGAGGAAAGGAAGGTCTCGGAGGTCCTACCGGGGATTTTAAAATCCAAGAGCACCAAATTTTTACTTTACAGGGAAAGCCAGGATAACGTAACCGGTTATCTGGAACTTAGGGACCTCCTACCCCTTGAAGAGAGTAAGGGTAAAAGGCTGTCTGAGTTTAAAAGGGAAGTTTTAAGGCTACCCGAGTTTTTAAGTTTGGAGGAATTTTTAAAGAGGATAAAGGGCAGGGACTTCTTTGCGGTCCTCCTGGACGAGCACGGTGACCTTTCGGGGGTGATAACCTCTGAAAACCTCCTCAACTACTTTTTTAACGTTAAAACCCACGGTAATGAAGATAACTTTATAACCTTACCCGCAAACGTAAGCTTAGAGGATTTCTCCCAGAGGTTCTCCTTGGAATTACCCGAGGATTACGAGTACGATACCCTGGGGGGTCTGGTTATGGCAAAACTGGGAAGGATACCGAAGGTGGGAGACGAAGTGGAATACAAAAATTTAAGGATTAGGGTAAAGGAGGTTGAGGGAAGCAGGATTAAAACCCTCTTAATTATAAGAAAATTGCAATCTTAAAGACCTCCTCCAAGTTCTTAACAAAGTGGAGCTTCATCTTTTCCCTAACATAAGGTGGTAGGTCCTCTAAAACTTCTTCTTTGTTTTTATAAGGGAGTATTACCTCGTAAATTCCAGCCCTCTTTGCAGCCAAAATCTTTTCCTTTAAACCTCCAACGGGTAAAACCCTCCCCCTTAAAGTAATTTCACCGGTCATAGCAACGTCCATCCTAACGGGTTTTTGGGTAAAGAGGGAAAGGAGAGCGGTTGCAATAGCCACACCCGCGGAGGGTCCATCCTTTGGGACCGCACCTTCTGGTATATGGACATGGACATCTACATCTTTAAAGTCCTCCGGATTTATGGAAAACCTTTCCGCGTTTGCCCTTATGTAGGAAAGGGAAGCCTGAACGGATTCCTTCATAACCTCCCCTAAGGAGCCAGTAAGGATTAACTTACCACTACCCCTCATCTTAGTAGCCTCCACATACATTATCTCTCCACCCACCTCCGTCCAAGCAAGGCCGGTTGCTATACCTATTAAAGGCTCTTCCTCCCTCTCCTGCCTGTATCTGGGAACCCCTAAAAGTTTTATGAGGTCCTCCTTCCTTACTATGAAGGGTGGATTTTGGCCTTCAAGCTTTTTAACCGCAAGCTTCCTCAAAACCGCGGAAATCTGCCTTTGGAGACCCCTCACTCCCGCCTCTGAGGTATAACCCCTTATAATCTCTTTTAAGGCTTCCTCTTCAAAGAGGACCTCACCCTCCTTAAAGCCGTGGTTTTTGGTTAGCTTTGGTATTATGTGCTTTTTTGCAATCTGTAACTTTTCTTCTTCCGAGTAGCCACTTAAAAATATTACCTCCATCCTGTCCAAAAGTGGCCTTGGGATTGTATCTACCCGGTTTCCTGTGCAGATGAAGAGGATCTCCGATAAATCAAAGGGTAAGTTTATGTAAAGGTCCATAAAGCTTTTGTTTTGCTCTGGGTCTAAGACTTCCAAAAGGGCTGCGGAAGGGTCCCCCTGAAAGGAAACGGAAAGCTTGTCAATTTCATCAAGCATTATCAAAGGGTTCTTAGTTCCGGCCTGCTTTATGGCCTGAATTATCCTCCCGGGCATAGCACCCACATAAGTTCTCCTGTGCCCCCTTATTTCCGCCTCGTCCCTTATACCACCAAGGGAAATCCTTACAAACTTCCTACCCAAAGCCTTGGCTATGGATTTACCAAGGGAGGTCTTACCTACACCCGGAGGCCCTATAAAGCACAAAATCTGGGAGGACTTAGCCTTACCCTTTGTTAGTTTTAGAACCGCCAAATACTCTATAATCCTGTCCTTTACCTTTTCAAGGTCGTAGTGCTCGCTGTCTAATATTTTTTTAGCCCTCTTTATATCGTATCGGTCTCTGGTCCTCTTGTTCCAAGGTAAGGACAAAACCCAGTCAAGGTAGGTCCTCAAAACCCCAGCCTCCGCACTGTCTGGGTGCATCTTCTCCAACTTATCTATCTGCCTTTCTATCTCCTCTTTTATTTGAGGTGAAAGCTTTAAGGCCTCCAACTTCTTCCTATACTCTTGGGCCTCCTCCTTCCTTTCGTCCAGTTCTCCCAACTCCTTCTGTATTGCCTTTAACTGTTGCCTTAAAAAGTATTCCCTCTGCTCCTTTTCAATCTGCTCCTTGGCCTGATTTTTAATCTCCTGCTGGATTTCCAAAAGCTTTACCTCGTCCGAAAGCAACTTGTTTATCTTTTCAAGCCTCTCCCTTACGTTAAAGGTTTCTAAAAGCTCTTGGGCTTTTTTTGAGTCTACGTCAAGGAGGGAGGCTACCAAATCGGAAAATTTATCCACTTCCTTAATCCCCTTTACCATCATAGCAACCTCTGGGACTATCTGCTTACCTAAGTATATGGCCCTGTCAAGGAGCTCCTTTATATTCTTTACGAGGGCGGAGGTCTTTAGGTCCTCCTCCAACTCCTCCTTTACGGGCTCCACCTCCACAAAGTATGAACCTCCCTCCTTCTTTAAGGACCTTATTATTCCCCTCCTAAGGCCCTGAACTATTATCTTTACCTTCCCCTCCTCTATGGGTATAAACCTTACTATCTGAACGAAAGTTCCAACCTTGTAAAGGTCTTCCTCCTTGGGCTCCTCAATCTCCTTGTCCCTTTGGAGGGAAACAAAGAGAAGTTTGTCCCCCTCGTAGGCTTTTTCTATGGCCCTTATGGAAAATTCCCTTCCTACAAAAAGAGGTATGAGCATGTAGGGGAAGACCACCACATCCCTTAAAGGCATGTAGGGGAGCTCGTAAATCCTATCCTCAATCTTTACGTTTTTTATCTCCAACATAAAATTAAAATTAGTCAGAGCATCTCCAAGGAAGAGAAAAAGAAGGGAATTTCAAAACTCGCTGACTCCTTTGAATCGGAAGCATGAACCGCATTCTTTCCCTTATCCGTTCCAAAGAGTGCCCTTATGGAGTTGGGTGCCTTCCTTCTAGCTTCGTTACTGTCGGTGGGCCCTATGATTTCCCTCACCCTCTCTATGGCCCTTTCACCCTCTAAAACCATAGCCACTATGGGACCAGAGGACATAAACTCTATTAGCTCCCCGTAAAAGGGTTTGTCCCTATGGACCTTGTAGAATTCCCCCGCCTCCTCCTTGCTGAGCCTTAACATCTTCAAAGCCAAAAGCCTAAAACCTTCCTCTAAAAACCTGTCTATGATTTTACCAACCGCCCCCTTTTCCACCGCATCCGGCTTTATTAGGACCAAGGTCCTCTCCATAAAGTCTTTAATTCTAACACACTCAGTCCTCCAATTTATAACTTATCTTAAACTTAAAGGTTAAGGTCCTTGGAGGTTTTGGGTAGGGGAGGGAGCTTAAAACCTTTAAGGTGTATAGGTCTAAAACCTTACTCCCAGAAGACCTTATTATTTTTACCTCAGGCCTCCCCCCCTTAAAGAGGGTAAGGGATACGGTTAGCTCCCCCTCCTCACCCTCTTGCCTTGCCTCCTCCGGGTAGGTTATACTCTCCTTTACAAGCTTTAAAACCCTATCCTTGTAAAGGGAGTAGTTAAAGCTAATTGGGTTACCTTCTTCCCCTAAAACCAGTAGCTCCTGTGGAACT
>WFPT01000134.1 GCA_015487365.1 Aquificaceae bacterium | reverse complement strand
CCTTCAAAGAGTGGGTCCTCCTTTAAGAGCTTTAAATTGGTCCTCCCATACTCTTGTTTTTTTGAAGGTAGGACCTTCCCTCCCATTAAATGGGTAATTACCTGCAAGCCGTAGCATATTCCCAAAACGGGTAAGTTTAAACTAAGGATTTCCCTGTCAATTAAGGGTGCTCCCCTTTCATAAACGGAAGCTGGACCCCCTGAAAGGATTAGGGCTCCTACCTCCTTTAAGTCCTTAGCTTTGACCGACGGTGGAACGATTTCCGAGTAAAAACCCAGCTCCCTTACCCTCCTTGCTATTAACTGAACGTATTGAGAGCCAAAGTTTATCACATATACCTTTTTCATCTAAACTTCCAACGGGTCCCCGAGGGAGTATCCTCCAGCTCAACCCCTAAGTTTTTTAACCTTTCCCTTATGTAGTCCGCAATTTCATAGTCCTTCTTCTTCCTTGCCTTGGTCCTTACCTCAATTAAAATCTTTATGAGCTCCTCACTTATGCCGTTTGCGGGTTGTAATTCCCTTGCGGTGGTCTCCTCCACTTCACACTCAGGGTATAGGTCCTCTAAAAGCCCAAAGGTTCCCCTTAAAGTTTTAATTATGGAATTTACCGCAAACTCATAACCCTTTAAAGTTGAAGAGCTTATCTTCTTTTCTTTGAAGGCCTCCCTGCTAATCTTCCCCAAATAACTAACCAGTTGATATACCCAAGAAAGGGCATTGGGTGTGTTAAAGTCCCTTTCCAACTCCCTGTAAAAGTTTTCCTCAAACTCTTTAACCTTTTCATAGAGCCTGTAATCTCCGTTTCCCTCAACCACCTTAAAGGTCTTTAAAACTTCAAAGTCCAATAGGGCATTTTTTAGCCTCTCATAGGCGTTTTTACTCTCTTCCATCTTCTCCCAGGAAAAGTCCAAGGGTGAGCGGTAGTGGGTAAATAGGACCAAAAGCCTTAAAATGTCTGGATGATACTTTTTATAAACCTCCCTCAAAGTTATGTAGTTTCCCAAGGATTTTGACATCTTCTGACCACCGACCGTGACCAAACCGTTGTGGAGCCAGTAGCGGGCAAAGGGTTTTCCCGTTAGGGCCTCCGCCTGAGCTATTTCGTTTTCGTGGTGGGGAAATATTAGGTCCAAACCTCCACCGTGTATGTCTATGGTCTCTCCCAAATGCTTTAAGACCATGGCAACGCACTCTGTGTGCCAACCGGGTCTCCCCGGACCCCAAGGAGATTCCCAGGAAGGCTCTCCCTCCTTTGAAGACTTCCATAGGGCAAAGTCCAAAGGCTCCCTCTTTTTTGGAGAAGGTTCAACCCTTGCCCCCGCAAGGAGCTCTTCCGTATCCCTCTTAGAGAGTTTGCCGTAGTCCTTAAACTTTTTTACGGAAAAATAGACCTCACCTTCAACTTCGTATGCATAACCCTTTTCTATTAGACCCTTTATAACCTCTATTATTTCCTTTATGTGCTCCGTAACCCTTGGCTCTACGTCCGCAGGCCTTACCCTTAAATTTTCCATATCCTCGTAATACCTTGAGATGTAGCGGTTTGCAATACTCATAAAGTCCTTACATTCTTTCTTAGCCCTGTTTATTATCTTATCATCCACATCGGTAAAGTTCCTAACAAACTTTACCCTATAACCCTTAAACTCCAAAAACCTCCTCAAAACGTCAAAGACTATCAGACTCCTCCCGTGCCCAACGTGAGAATCATCGTAAGCGGTTATGCCACAGGTATAAATTTTTACCTTAGGTGGCTCTAAGGGGACAAACTCCTCCTCCTTACCACTTAAAGTGTTGTAAAACTTCATAGTATATTAATTTAATCATGAGGGAGGGCTTTTTTAAGAGGACATCTGAGGGTTTGCTCTTAAAGTTGGCTGAGGAGTTGGAAAATAGGTTGAAGGAGAAGGAGGACCCAAAGCTCCTTTTTGACCTCTTTAAAATATACAAGAGGCTAAGAAAGAATAAGAGGGCAAGGGAAATTTTAAGAAGACTTAAAGATTTAGACGAAAAGTTATACAAAGA
>WFPT01000133.1 GCA_015487365.1 Aquificaceae bacterium | reverse complement strand
TCTTAGAGAATCAAGGGTTAGAGCGTTTTCATGAGGAAAATCATAGAAAAAATAGGGGGTATGGGGTATATTAAAAAAGTAAAATAGGGAAAGTGCTCCAAAAAGGTCAAAAAGGCCTAAAAAGGCTCAAATTAGGGCAACAGATGGGAATGTTGCCTTCTCTAAGCCTTGAAAATCAAGGCTTTAAGATGGACCCTTGCAACCCCTAATGTGCCGGGTGGAATTGCAACGAGTTGGTGTCAGATTTTTATGTTGGGAAAGGTTTTATAAATAATGAGATGGGAAGGTATAAAAGCAATAAAGGGAAAAGTAAGGGCCGCAAATCAGGGAAGGGAAATATATGTCGTATCAAGGATAAAGTTAGGATTCGTAAAATTAAGATATTTGGAGGTTAGAAGATAATGGAGGAAAGCCTTAGCATATGGAGAAATAGAATGTGCAAATAATTAAATAAATCACTCCTCTTCTGAAAATTTTTGATAAAGTAAAACTAAAAATCTTGAAATAAATATGAAGGGTATGGCCCTTTTAATAAATAAGGCAAACATAAAAATCGCACCTTTTGAGCCAAAAATTTTAATTAAGAATAATGCAATTCTCCAATAGAAGAAGTTTATTACCTCAAATATTATAACAAAAATCCTTATAGCGGGGCAAGAATAGGTTTGGTATAGGTATTCACTTATGTAATTTTCAAAGCCTTGTATGGTATAGTTGGGTATGAAGTTTTTCAAAGGGAAAAGGTAATAGGATAAAAGGGTATAAACTACAACCATAGGTAAGATGGTAAATATTGGGATTACATATCTTGATAAAAAGGAAGTGTGAAAAGCTTCGTTAAGTTCTTCCCTTAACTTCCTTTTAAATGACTTTACCACAAGTAGAGTGAAAATTAGGTAAAAAAATAGGAAAATGAAGTCGTAAAGTCCAAAGGTTATAAAGTCAAAAAGGAAGAAAAAGAATGCAAAGGATACCATTAAGGAGGAGGTAAAGTTCCTCAGCCAACCCCTTAGGATTTTCCTTACTATTCCTTCTTTTTTAGTTATTAGTTCCGCATAGGCTCCTGCTACCCTCATTCTGTGTTCAAACTCCAACTGCATATAGAGGGCTGGTAGAAGGGTAAAAGCTATAATGGAAATGGGACAGTTAAACCTTATTAGAAAAAGCCAAAGGATTAAAAGGGAGTAGAAGACAACTAAAAAGGCAAAGTCCTTTGATTTCATAGGCCTAAACTTTTTGCAAGGTCTTTTTTAAATTCCTTAGAAACCATTCTGGCTATATCATCCGCAAGCTTAGAGTAAGCACTTATTATACTTGCCTTTATACGCACTTCCTCCGCCCTCTCCTTTCCTTTGTCGTCACCTTTTATAAGTCCAATAATATTTACTATACCATCAACGATTGTAAAACAAATACCTCTTATAAGGGGTAAAGGAAATGGGAAAGCTAAGCAGAAACCGTTTTCAAGCATTAAGGTTATCTCCTTAGAGACTATGCTGCTTATCGTTTTTATTAACCTGGCCATTATTTCATCCGTTATAAAGCCCTCCAAAAGGCCTACGACAGTTTCAGAAACTATTTTACCCCTACTAATTCCTGTATTGACATTTACATTAGGTGTGCTCCCTAAACCTCCTGTGTTAGGTATGTTCCTTGAACCAATCTCTAATCTTTCTATTAGACCTTCCTCACCGATTAGTTGGATAACATTTATATAAAAAAGCGCAGCTTCCCTTTCCAAGATTTCCCTTATGCGGGTATTTACAAACCTTTCAAATTCCTCCCTCGGTATTATCCTGTATTCTATAAGCTTTTCCCTTATTACCTTATTCCCATCAAGAACTACGTGTAGCTTCCCCAAAAAACCATTAGCCCATTTTGCAAAGGCATCTATGTGCGCATGTGTCAGTAGGTAGTTTCTAACCTCCCTTCTTACCGTATAATAAACTTTTTTCTCTTTAAGGTTAAGGAGTATTCTTATTTCCTGATAGGGTTCTAAGGCAAGGGATAAACCTATAAGGGTTAATAGAGTTATTAAATACCTGAACATTGGACATTTCCTCCTAAGGTTGCGGTGCAAGTTGTTTTTTCAACGGGAGTTCCCACTTTTCCTTGGCATTGGACGGTAAGGTTATCCGTTTGAGTAATTATACACTTACCAGTATAAGGTCCGCAATCACAAGAATAGCCTTGAATATTTACCCCACACAGATTTTGGTTGATGGGAGGAGTGGAATTTCTATTGTATTCAGATAAAACGGAGAGGAAGCAGTTTTTAGTGTCCCTTTCTAAGGATGAAATCGGCTTAGAATCCTCAGAATAGGAGGTTTCCTCTACCTCCGCATATTCTGGAGATTGGTCATCGTAGGTATTCCCTGAGCTTTCGTTATAGTTGGAATTGTTTTCCGTTTCCCCTTGATAGCTTTGATTAGCAGATGTTTGCTTGTTGGAATTCACCTGTTGTTTTGCCTGCTCAAACAAGGGCATTACCGAAGCTTCTAAGTCATTCCTAAACCTGTCCGTTATCTCCCTTGCAGTTTCCTCTTTAAATTTATCCAAGGTAGCCAATACTTCCTTTCTTGCATCATCCCTAGTTAAAAATTCATCCAGTTTTGTTATTACTGCATCAGTTGCCACCCACCCGAGTGCTCCACCAATTGCACCACAAGCAAAAGCTAACGGTCCTAAGGGAGAGCAGGCGGCAATTCCTTCTCCTATACCTAAAAGGGAGGAAACTATCTTACCTCCAAGCTTTGAACCAAGCTTTGCTGCTACTTTTGCCGCTATTTTGGTTTCCAGTTTTACAGCGGCCTTACCAATTAGTTTTTTAAGTGCAAATTTTAAAACAGGCTTTGCTACCAAATAAGCTCCAGTGGAAACACCCATTCTTTTATAGGTATGGGGGCGAACCTTTACTACAATTTCATCTATTGCGGTATTTACAGCATTAGATATTAGTTCATTTACAATTTGTTGGGTCAGGCCTTCCATCTGGTCTTGTAGGTAGGCAAGCTCTTCAAGTAATCTCCTCTTTAATCTTTCCTTCAACATTGAGGTGAGCTCATCGTAAAATTCATAAGCCTTTTGCTCAACCAACGGCTTTATTTGGGTTTCTATAAAGTTTTCAAACTCCGCACTTGGAATTAAATATTTTTCAAATTGCTCTTGGAAGTATGCCTGAGCGTGGTCTTCTCCACTATTTATTATGTCTAACAGTTTCTTCCAAATAATTTTGTAATCCGTAGATACTCCATAAAGCCAGTCAAGGTAGCCCTCTACATTTGAATAGTTGTTTATAAAAATTCCCAGCTCATTATTAACTTCTTGGTAAAGTTCTTCTCCCTTTTGGTTTATAAGTCTTTCCACGTCCTCAGAACTTTCCACTAAGACCTCCGGGAGAAGTTTTTTTAACTTAGGCAACAGCCTTTCTTCCACAAACCTTCTAATCTTTTCCCTTTCATCTATAACGCTGGGGATATGTTTTTTAACGGAAGGAGGCCTAACCTTATAGGTAAAGGTGTATAGGATTTCTATAATAATTACAAGGACCGTTAGACCTATAAAGGTAACCCAGAATGCGTTCCAAAAGTAACTCTTTTCTTTGTTGTTTTTCTTCTTTTCACCCATGGCATTAATTTATAAACCCTTTTACTCTTTTGGTTCTGACGCTTTAAGTTCCAAAGAGTCTATCACC
>WFPT01000132.1 GCA_015487365.1 Aquificaceae bacterium | reverse complement strand
GGATGTAAGGACCACCACCAAAGTTAGAGTCCTTGGTGGGAAGCAACAGATAATCAGGATTGACTTTGAAGAGGTTAAGGAGCTAACTTCCTCCGAAGAAACCAAAGTCTTAGAACTTTTAAGGGACTTAATAGGGGAATTTGAGGTGGTGGTTCTGTCGGACTACGGTAAGGGTTTTTTAACCAAAACCCTGTGCAAGTTTTTAATAGAGGAGGGGAAGTTTAGCGTAATTGACCCAAAGGGTAAGGACTGGGAAAAGTATAGGGGGGCAAACCTAATCACCCCAAACTTAAAGGAGCTTTCGGAGGTGGTGGGAAAAACCTTAAAAAATGAAGATAAAGAGGTTGAGGAGTTTGGAAAGTTTGTAAAAAAGGTTTATAACTTTGAAAACGTTTTAATAACCCGCTCCGAAAGGGGGATGACCCTCTTGGAAGGGGACAAGGTCCATCACATAAGGGCCAAGGAGAGGGAAGTTTATGACGTTTCCGGTGCGGGTGATACGGTCGTAGCGGTCCTATCCCTTTTAAAGGCAAACGGTTATAGTTTAAAAGAGGCCTGCGAGCTGTCAAACGTTGCGGGTGGGATAGTGGTGGGGAAGGTGGGGACTTCTGCGGTTAAACTCTATGAGCTTTTAAGGGAAATAAGGGGTAAGGTTTTAACCTTAGAGGAATTAAAGGTGGTGGTTGAGGAGTTAAGGGAGGAGGGTAAAAGGATAGTCTTTACCAACGGCTGTTTTGACCTCCTCCACCCCGGCCACGTTTCCTACCTAAAAAAGGCCAAAGAGCTGGGGGACGTTTTAATAGTGGGGCTAAACTCAGACAGCTCCGTAAGGAAGTTAAAGGGGGAGGGAAGACCCATATTAAGTCAAAAGGATAGGGCAAGCTTACTTTCTTCCTTGGAGTTTGTAGATTTTATAGTTATCTTTGACGAAGAAACTCCCAAAAAGCTTATAGAATTGGTAAAACCCGACGTTTTGGTAAAGGGAGGGGACTACAAACCCGAAGAGGTGGTGGGAAGGGAGTTTGCCAAGAGGACCGTTACAGTGGATTACCTACAAGGGTATTCGACCACAAACCTGATAAAAAAGTGTAAAGGCTTAACCTAAAACTACCCTTTTAAGCTTTTCCCCATCCTCTAAGACCTCCTTTAAGGAGTTTAAAAATTTTGCTCCTTCGTGACCCTGAATTAGGCGGTGGTCACAGACCAGGGAAAACTTTATAAAGTTCCTGTAAGGGGAAGGGACTCCCAGTATGGCACTCTGGGGTGGATTGAGCAGGGGTATAAACTCATCCACTCCAAAGGCCCCAAGGTTTGTGATGGTAAAGGTTCCCGAGTAAATTTCTTCCGGTTTTAGTCTCTTTTCCTTTGCCCTGTTTTGGAGCTCCCTCCACTCCTTGGACAGCTCAAAGACGTCCCTCTTATCCACATCCTTTAAAACGGGTGTTATTAAGCCTTCTTCAAGGGCCAAGGCTATGGCCACATTTATCTCCTCCTTATAAATTACCCTACCATCCCTGTATTGGGCGTTTAACTTCCTGTTCTCCCTTAAAAGGTGGGCTACTACCTTGGCCAAAATAACACTAAAAGCCACCCCCTCCTTCTTTAATTCCCTGTAAAGCTTTAAGAAGGCCCTTACCCCTACCCTCCTAAAAAGGGTGAAGGTGGGAATAAGGGCCACACTCTCCATACGTTTTGCTATGGTCTTCTGTAAAGGTGAAAGTTCAACTCCTTCCCCCCTCCTAAGCTCCTTTAAAAGTTCCCCCAGGCTGTGGGTTTCTTTAAACTTGGAAAGTTCTAACTTGTGCCTTTTTGCAAACCTTTCCACCAAAGGACTTACTTCCTCCTTCCTTTCAAGCTCTTTTACTTCCTCTGGAACCACAAAGCCTATGTAAGTTTTACCGTTTATAACAAAGCTGGGTGTTCCGGGAAAGTTAAAGCTTTGGGCCTCCTTTAAGTCCCTTTCAACTACCTCCTCCCCTTCCTTCAAGCAATCTTCGGTTATCTCCACCCCCCTTTCCTTTAAAAACTTTAAAACTAAGTCTAAAATCTCATCAAAGTTTTTGTTTTGGTTGTCAAATATAAGCTTTGCCACCTCCCAGAAGAGCTCCTTATTCTTTAAATAAACGCACTCAGATAGTTGATGTAAAACGAAGCTTTCCTCTTTTAAAGGGAAGTGCTTAAAGAAGATGACTATATCCTTTGGCCTCCTCTTTGCAAGCCTGTGGTAATATTCAAAGGCGTTTTTGCAGATGGAGCACTTAAAGTCGGTATAGTCTATAACCTTTAAGGGGGCGGAAGGATTTCCCAAAGAAGGTGTCTTTTCCAAGTTTATATCCTCTAAGGATACTTTCACCCTCTTCTTTTCCTTCCTTTCCACCTTTACGCTCAAAGGCTCTTCCTTTGGAGTTATCTCCGCTATTACTTCTCCGACGGGAACCACCTCCCCTTCCTTTGCCAAAATTTTGGATAAGACCCCACTGTAAGAGGAGGTAACTTCCATAATGGCCTTGTCCGTTTCCACCTCCAACAACACTTCCCCCTTCTTTACCTCTTCCCCCTCCCTTTTTAGCCACCTAACAATCTTACCATCCTCCATGGTATCCGTTAGTTTGGGCATGACCACCTTCATAGAAAAGATTATACGCCGGATTTATATTTATTCAATTATGAGGGAGGATAAAACTACCCTAACAGAAGAAGAATTAAGGGAGGAGCTAAAAAATTTAGAGGGGTGGAAGAAGGAGTTCAAATGCCTGAGCAGAAGGTTTTACATAGAGGATTGGAAGGAAATTACGGAGTTTTTAAAACACCTGGTTAAGGTAATAGAGGAGACCAACCACCACCCGGATGTGGTCTTCCATACCGCAACAAAAACCATTACGGTTTCCACCACCACCCACAGCGTAGGTGGCATAACGAGGGCGGACCTGGAACTGGCAAAAAGGTTAAACGAGTTTTTTAAGTAGCCCCTCTGTGTTATAATAATTTACAGTTAAGAACCTGGCTCCTTGGCAACTGAATATGGGAATGAGCATCAAAATGCCTTGATGCTTTGATGCTTTGATGACGGGTAGCTTAAAGCCTTGATTTTCAAGGCTTAGAGCCTTGTAATTTTTAGGGGTTCTTTTTACACCGAAGACTCTGGAAAATTAACTTCATTTTCTGGGACTGAGGAATTGAGGAAAGCCTTATCTGATAAGTATTAGATGAATTTAAGGTTTCGGGTTCCTAATGTGCCGTTGTGGAATTTAAAGAAAATTTAAGATGATAAAATAGTTTTTGGGAATTATGAACTACGAGGAAGCGGGAGTTAGTTTTGATAGGGCGGAGAAGGTTTTAGGTTATCTAAGGAAAAGGGTAAGGGAGCTATTTAACTATGAATTGGGCGATTTTTCCTCTTCGGTTAGCTTTGGGGATTACCTTATATTCTCTACCACCGACGGGGTTGGGACAAAATTACTCGTAGCCCAGGAGTTTGGAATACACAATACGGTAGGTATAGATCTCGTTGCTATGAACGTTAATGACCTAATTACGAAGGGGGCAAAACCCTTAATGTTCTTAGATTATATAGCTACATCAAAAATAGAGGAAAGGGTGTTGGAGGAAATCTTTGAGGGCATTTTGGAAGGTTGTAGAAGGGCAAAGACTCCACTCCTTGGGGGTGAGCTTGCGGAAATGCCAGACTTTTATCCAAAGGGTAGGTATGAATTGGTAGGCTTTTGCGTTGGAATTTGTAAAAAAGAAGAGGTTAAGGGAAAGGAGAGGGTAAGGGAGGGAGACACCTTAATAGGATTACCCTCATCGGGTTTCCACTCAAACGGTTTTAGCCTAATAAGGAGAGTCCTAAAAGAGAAGAGGATAAGTTATAGGAGCTACCTGAGGGACTTTAAAAAGAGCGTGGGGGAAATCCTACTAACTCCCACAAGAATCTATACGGAAGAAGTCTTTAAGGTTTTAAAATACGTCAAGAGTTTAGCCCACATTACGGGTGGAGGGATTTTGGAAAACCTACCAAGGGCTATACCAAGGGGTCTAAGGGCTGTGGTAGAAAAGGATAGGATACCAAAAAATCCCATCTTTGATTGGATAAGGGAATTGGGGAAAATAGAAGAAGGGGAGATGTTTAGGGTCTTTAACATGGGGGTAGGAATGGTTTTAATAAGCGATGAGCCTGAAAAGGTATTAAAGGAAATACCCGATGCCTTTTACCTGGGACACGTGGAAAGGGGGGAGGGCTTGGTCCTATGCTGAGGGAGAGGGTTAAAAACTTGCACTTTGTAGGTATTGGTGGAATAGGTATGAGTGGTCTTGCCCAGATATTTTTAGATATGGGTTATAGAGTAAGGGGCTCGGACATTAAAGAGAGCAAAACGGTTAAGATTTTGAGGCGTAAAGGTATAAAGGTCTTTATAGGACATAGGGGGGAAAACGTGGAGGGGGCGGATGTAGTGGTGTATTCCTCCGCAATACCTAAGGAAAACGTGGAGCTAATCCGTGCAAAGGAGTTAGGGATACCTCTAATAAGCAGGGCTCAGATGCTCTCGGAGCTTTTCAGAATTAAGGAGGGAATAGCCATCTCCGGCTCCCACGGGAAGACCACGACCACCTCCCTAATAGCCCAGATTTTAATAAACGAAGGCTTAGACCCAACGGTGATAGTGGGGGGAATATTAAAGAGTATAGGCTCTAATGCAAAGCTGGGAAACGGAAGCTTACTCGTTTCGGAGGCGGACGAAAGTGACGGGACCTTTTTGAGGATTTTACCCACCGTTGCGGTAATAACCAACGTAGATAAGGAGCACCTGGGATACTATAAGGACTTAAACCAGATAAAGGAGAGCTTCTTAAAGTTTTTGAACCTGGTCCCCTTCTACGGCTTTTGTGTAGTAAATGGGGACGACCCCAACGTGAGGGAAATATCCAAGGGGGTTAGCGGGAAGGTTTTAACCTACGGCCTAAGGGAGGAAAACGATTTAAGGGTAGGGGAGCTAAGGGTAAGGGGTGGCTTTTACACCTTTAAAGGCCAATACAAAGGTAAAGATTTGGGTGAGTTTGAACTCTCTTTACCGGGAAGGCACAACCTCTACAACGCCCTTGCCAGCATACTGACCTCCTTAGAGCTCGGGGTTAGTTTAAAAACCATCAGGGAAACTCTAAAAAACTTTAAAAATGCGGAAAGGAGGTTAGAGTTTAAGGGTGAGGTCAAGGGTTGCCCCGTATACGACGACTACGGCCACCACCCAACGGAAATAAGGGCGGTTTTAAACACCCTAAGGGAGATGTATCCAGGAAAAAAACTCCTTTTAATATTCCAGCCCCACCGTTACAGCAGGACCTACTACCTCTTTGAAGAGTTTGCCCAAGTTCTGAAAGACTCAGACTACTGCTTACTAACGGAAATTTATCCAGCGGGCGAAAAAAATATTTACGGGGTAAAGGCTGAGGAGCTATCAAGGGAATGCGGTTGTAAGTTTTTAAAGGAGAAGGAGGAAATCTTTAAGGAGGTTTTAAAAATATTAAAGGGTGAAGAGGTTGTTATCTTCATGGGAGCGGGAAGTATAGCAAGTTGGTCTGAGGAGTTTGTGCTAAAATTTGCTTAGGATGGAGGTAAGGGGCTTTATTTTAGGGGGAGAGGAGGTAAGGAGGGAGCCCTACTTAGAAGTAGTCTATCCCTACAACGGTAAAGTTGTGGGAAAGGTCAGCAGGGCGACCCAGGAGGATGCAAAGAGGGCAGTAGAAATAGCCTTGGAGGGCTTTAAGGAAAACTCCTCCCTGAGTAGCTACCAAAGGTATGAAATATTAAAGAGAGCCTGTGAGCTGTTAAGCCAAAGGAAGGAAGAATTTGCAAGGACCATAGTCTTAGAAGTGGGTAAGACCATAAGGGAGGCAAGGACAGAGGTTTTAAGGGCAATTCAGACCCTAAGCTTTTCCGCGGAAGAAGTTAGGAGAGTGGGGGGAGAAGTCTTTCCCGCGGACGCCCACCCCAACGGCCAAGGTAAGTTCTCCTTTTACGTAAGGGCTCCCGTGGGGGTAGTCGTTGCCATAACACCCTTTAACTTCCCCCTAAACTTAGCCATGCACAAGCTGGCCCCAGCCTTGGGGGTTGGAAACGCGGTAATACTAAAACCCTCCGAGAGAACTCCCCTGACCGCTCTAAAACTTGCCCAAATCTTTTACGAGGCGGGTCTCCCCAAGAAGGCCCTATCCGTTCTACCGGGCTTTGCGGACGTAGGGGTAGCCTTAACCACCGACCCGAGGGTTAGGGTGGTATCCTTCACGGGAAGCAGGAAGGTAGGGGAAATCATCTCAAGGCAGGTGGGTATAAAGAAGTTAATATTGGAGCTGGGCTCAAACTCCGCCTTAGTTCTAATGGAAGATGGAGACCTAAACAGGGCTGTGGAAAAGACGGTTTTGGGTGGATACGCCTTGGCGGGACAGGTTTGCATATCCGTCCAAAGGGTCTTCGTCCATAAGAGTAGATTTGAGGAGTTTTTAAAAAGGTTAAAGGAAAGGGTTTCAAAGCTAAAAGTGGGGGACCCCATGGAGGAGGAAACGGACTTAGGGCCTATGATAGCACCCTCTGAGGTAAGGAGGGTCCTTGACTGGATAGAGGAGGCAAGGAAGAAGGGGGCGAAGGTGGAGATGGGAGCCTTGGCCTGCGCGGAGGATGAAAGTGTCCTTTCCCCAACCATTTTAAGTTTAGTCCCCCAAGATAGCAAGATTTTTAAGGAGGAGGTCTTTGCACCGGTTGTCCTGGTAAATCCCTTTGAAAGCTTAGAGGAGGTGATAGAAAAGGTAAATAACACCGACTACGGCTTGCAGGTAGGGGTCTTCACCTCCAACTTGAAGGTGGCCTTTGAATTCATAAAGAGGGCGGAGGTTGGGGGAGTTTTAATAAACGAGGCCCCCACTTTCAGGTTGGACCACCAGCCCTACGGAGGCGTTAAGTTTTCCGGAGTAGGTAGGGAAGGGCCTAAGTTTGCAATAGAGGATTACACGGAAATAAAGAGTGTAGTAATAGACCTATCT
>WFPT01000131.1 GCA_015487365.1 Aquificaceae bacterium | reverse complement strand
CTTCGTGTTTCCGCTTTCGTAAGCCAAGACTAAGGTTTTAGTAGCAAAGGCTTCTATTATTACCCTCCCAAAACTTTCCTTGGCGTAGGTGGGGAAGATTAAAAGGTCTGAAAAGCTAAAATACTCTAAGGTGTTTTCAACCTTTCCCACAAAGTGCACCCCTTTATAAACCTCCCTTAAAGTTTTTAGCTCCTCCCCATCCCCCACCACCAAAAAGACCAAATTTTTACCCTTTAAGTCCTCGTAAATCTTTAAGTAATCGTATATACCCTTTCCCCTAACTACCTTACCGCAGAAGAGGACTACCCCCTTACCTTTAAAGGGGTTTTCCTTAAAACTTACTTCACCTTCATCCACAAAGTTTGGTAAGGTTATTACCTTCTCCTCCTCTACCCCGTCCTCCTTAATTAGGATTTCCCTTCAAAATCGCTAACCGCAAATATGACGGAAGCATATTTTAGGACGAACTTCCTTATGAGGTAGGGCTGGGGCTTTGCTATGTGTCTAAAAAGGACTAATTTTATTCCAAGGGCTTTTGCCGTTAGGTATGCGTTAAAGTATTCGTTTCCGTTATTTACCACCAAAAATTTAGGTCTTTCCTCCTTTAAGACCTTAAAGAGTTTAAGGCTATCCCTTGAAAGCTCAGACCTAAAAGTGAGGTAGTGCTTCTTCACCTCCTTTAAGCTCCTATCCACAAAGCTACCCCTACTTACTCCCAAAACCACCTCAACTCCCTTTAACCCTGAAAGGGCCTTAACAAAATCCACCGTGTGCTTTTCTATTCCACCTATATTTTTCATAGGCCTACCGTTTAACCAGAATATCTTCACAGCTCCAAAACCCCCTCCCTCTTGGCCCTTTCTAAAATTTTCTTCATAAGGGGTGCTGCACTGTGTCCCCCAGAGCCCCCGTGCTCTATTATCGCTCCAAAGACTACCTTTGGTTTTTCATAAGGTGCAAAGCCCACGAACCACCCGTGGTCCCTCTTGTCCCAAGGTATTTCCTCCTTTTCCAAGCCCCTTGTTTTGGAAACCTCGGAGGTCCCCGTCTTACCCGCAATGGAAACTTCCCTTGAATAGGCCAAAACTCCCGTTCCCATGAGAACAACCCCCCTTAAAGCTTTCCTTAAAAAGTTAAAGTTTTCCTCCTTCCCCTCAACTTCCAAAAGGAGCCTTCCTCCCCTACCCTTAACCAGGGTGGGCCTGTAAATTTTACCGTAGTTGGCCACCGCCATCATCATAAGGGTTTGCTCAAATAGGTTGGTTAAGGCGTAGCCCTGCCCTATGCTTAAATTTACCGTATCCCCGTCGTACCAAATCTCCTTTAAGTTCTTCTCCTTCCACCGGGGGTCGGGTATATTCCCCCTCTTTAATTTTAGCTCAAAGGGTATTTCCCTTGAATAGGAAAACTTTAAGGCGTATTCCTTTATCTTCTCCGCACCCAGCTTTAAACCAAAGTTATAAAAGAAAACATCACAAGAATGTATCAGGGCACTCCTTAAATCCACCGGGCCGTGTCCCCCCTCCTTCCAGCAGTAAAAGGTCCTGTTTCCCAACTTAAAAACTCCCGTGCAGTTTATAACTTCACCCCTGTAAAGGCCCTCTTCTAAAAGGGCAAAGGTTATTACCGTTTTTAAAACGGAGGCGGGAGAGTAGAGTCCCATCGTGGCCCTGTTGAAGAGGGGCCTAAGGGGGTCTTCGTTTAATTCCTTCCATTTCCTATAAATCTGGTTTGGGTCAAAGGAGGGGAAGGAGAGGAGGGACAAAACCTCACCACTCTTTGCATCCAAAAAGAGTATGGCACCTGCCCTATGACCTTGCTTTTTAAACTCCTCGTAGCATATCCTTTGGAGCTTTAAGTTTAAGGTGGTTTCTACGTCCTTACCCTTTTTAGGTTTCTTTAAGTTTAAAAACTTAACGGGCCTTCCGTAGGCATCAACCATTAACTCCTCCCACCCTAAATACCCCAAAAGCTCTTCGTCCAAACTCCTTTCAAGGCCGTCCTTACCTACGAAGGAGCGGGGACCTATCCTCCTCTTACCTAACCTCTCAAAGTCCCCCTCGTTGGGAAGCCCTACGTATCCCAGAACGTGGGCAAAGATTTCCCTGTAAGGGTAGTGGCGGGAGGGTATGACCCTTATGAAAAAACCAGAAAGCCTATCCTCGTTTTCGTAAAACTTGGCAAGCTCCCTAATACCCCTTAACTCACAGACCTTTACGGGCTCGTAGGGCAGTTTGGGTTTTAAATTTTTTACCTTCACCTTAAAGATTTTCCTAATCAAAAGCTTTGCGTCCCTTGAATGTCTTGTTGGGTCCATAAAGAGGAAGAACTTGGGGACGTCGTAGGCGAGCCTCTCACCCTCCCTTGAAAGGATGTCTCCCCTTGGTGGATACAGCCTCCTTATCCTTAAATAGTTTTTCCTTGAAAGCTCCCTAAAATACTTAAACTTTAAGAGCTGTAAGTAAAGGAGCCTTAAAAGGACCGTTAAGAAGAGGAGTAAAGAAAGGAGTTTTAGGAGGAAGGCTCTCCTTGACATAACTTTTATCTTTTCCCTATAATATTTTATTATGGAAAAGTTGCATCCTCCCTTGGTTCATTTTGCGATAGCTTACCCAATAGCCAGCTTTTTGTTTGACCTTATATACTTGGTAACCAAGAAGGAAAGCTTTAAGAGGGCCTCCTTATACATCTTAGTTTTAGGCTTTTTAGCGGTTTTGGGGGCATACCTTTCCGGACACCTTGCCGAAGAAAGGGTTGAGGAGCTTTTGCCAAAGGGTGGTAAGGAGCTCCTGGAAAGGCACGAGCTGCTGGGAACCGTTTTACTGTATCTGATAGGAGTTTTAACCCTTGTAAGGATAGCCCTTAACTTAAAAGAATCCTTAAAGGCTCTAAGGGTATACTTGGTGGTTATGCTCGTTTCCGTTGCCCTTATTCTTTTCCAGGGTTACCTCGGTGGAACTTTGGTCTATGAATACGGGGCGGGCGTTAAGACAAAGAAGGTAGAAAAGGAAAAGACAAAGCAAGAAAAGGAGGTGGAAGAAGAGAAAATTTAAAAATGTTTAAGGACAAGATAGAGAGGCTTTACAGGGTAAATTTAAACCTTAAAAAGGGGGAAAAGCTTTTGGTCTTTACCGACGATGAGAAACCTTACAACGGGGAGCTTTTGGAAGAGTTCCTTGAAGTAGCAAAGGTTTTAGGGGTAGAAGCCAAGGGTCTAATCTATAAGTCCTTAAAGCAGCACGGGAAGGAGCCCCCCAAGGAGCTGTGGGAGCTGGTCTTTTCAGAGGAATGTATAGAAAATTTAGAAAGGTTAGGCCTCTTTGAAAGGGTAATCTTTAAGGAGGACTACTCCCAGGAGGAGGTATTTAAGGCCTTAAAGGACTGCAAGGGATTTTTACCCGACGTGGTGGTAGCCTTCCCCTACTATTCAACCACCCACACCTTTTTCAGGAAACTACTAACGGATTACTTTAAGAGCAGGTATGCCTCCATGCCCCTCTTTGAGCCCCAGATGTTTTTAACTTCCATGGACGTGGATTGGAGGGAGGTGGCTAAGTTAAGCGAGGAGGTATCCCAGATGTTGACCGAGGGTGAGTTTGTGGAGGTAAAGAGTGATTACGGTGTGAGCTTGGAATTTTCTATAAAGGGAAGGAGGGGGATTGCGGATACGGGTCTCTTTCACAGGGGGGGTGAGTTTGGAAACCTACCCGCGGGGGAAGGCTTTATAGCACCCGTTGAGGAAGAGGCCTTTGGAAAACTAACCATACTGTATGCACCCGACAGGAAGCTGGAAAGGCCACTGACCTTAAAGTTTATAAACGGTAGGGTTGAAGAAATAGAAGGCTTTGAGGATTACAGGAAGGAGCTGGAAGAGGTCTTTAAAAGGTATCCTAACGCTAACTTTATAGCGGAGTTTGGAGTTGGGACGAATCCAAAGGCTTCAAGGCCCGACAACATCTTGGAAGCGGAAAAGATTTTGGGAACAATCCATATAGCGGTGGGGGACAACCACACCTTCGGGGGAAAGAACAAGGTCCCCTTCCACACCGATTATGTGGTCTTTGAGCCAACGGTTATAATAGGAGGTAGGGGATGGAAGGAAGAAGTGCTTTTAAGGGGAAAACTTACGATTTTATAAAGGGTTTAAGCCTCTTTGAAGACTTAAAGGGCAGGGACTTAGACTATGCCCTCAGGTTTATGAAGTTAAAGAGTTTTAAAAAAAACGCATACATATTCTTTGAGCAGGAAAGACAACCGGGAATATTTATACTGGTTGAGGGGATAGTTAAGCTCGTAAAGGAGTTGGAGGACGGTAAAAACGTAATCCTAAGCTTCCTCTTCCCCAAGGACATATTCGGTTGGATAGAGTTAAAGAAGGGTAAGTGGGAGTATGAGCCCTACTCAGCCATAACCAAAACCTCCGTAAAGCTTTTACATATATCCAACGAGGACTTTATAAAGCTTGCGGTAAAGTATCCCGCAATAGCCATAAGGCTAAGCTGTGAATTTACCACCAACCTCTTTAAGGCCTACGAATCCTTAAAGTCCATAGCGACGGGTAAGGTGGAGCAAAGGCTTGCAAGGGCACTGGTGGAGCTTTCAAAGAGGATTGGGGTAAAGGAGGGAGGTAAGGTCCTAATAAGGGCCCCCATCACCAGACAGGACCTTGCGGAGATGACGGGAACCACCGTTGAAACCACCATAAGGACCATAAGCAAGTGGAAGAGGGAGGGACTCGTAAGGACCGAGAGGGGACTGATTGAAATTTTAAACTTTAAAAGCCTTTTAAACTTGTCGCTGTGATGGGTTTTGCCTTAGTATTTCCGGGTCAGGGCTCTCAGTACGTGGGGATGGGTTATGATTTTTATAGGGAATTTCCAGAGAGTGCGGATGTTTTCCACGTTGCGGACAGGCTCTTAAAGAGGGAGCTCTCTGAGTTAATTTTCAGGGGTAAGGAGGAGGAGCTTTCTAAAACCCAAAACACCCAACCCGCGATTTTAACCGTAAGCGTAGCCATATTAAAGGCTATGGAAAAACTCAACTTTCCAAAGCCAAGCTTTGTGGCGGGACACTCCCTGGGGGAGTATTCAGCCTTGGTGTGTGCCAAAAGTTTGGACTTTGAAAGTGCTCTAAGGCTGGTTGAAAGGAGGGCCACCTTTATGCAGTCCGCGGTCCCAGAGGGTAAGGGACTTATGGGGGCCATAATAAACCTAAGCTTTGAAGAGGTTGAAAAAGTATGTAAGGAGGCCTCCAAGAAGGGGAAGGTTGAGCCCGCCAACTACAACTCACCTAAGCAGGTGGTAATATCGGGTGAAAGGGAGGCTGTCCTTTACGCCTTTGAACTTGCCAAAAGAAGGGGAGGTAAGGCTATACCCTTAAAGGTCTCCGTTCCCTCCCACTGCTCCCTGATGAAAGAGGCCTCGGAGGCCTTTTCCATACCCTTGGCCCAAACCCCTATAAGGGATGCCCAAATACCCGTGGTTCAAAACTACACCGCCAAGGAGCACACCAAAGCTAATGAAATAAGGGAGAACCTGAAAAAACAGCTCTACTCCCCCGTAAGGTGGGCCCAGAGCGTCCTTTACATGTTCAACAGGGGTGTAAGGACCTTCGTTGAGGTGGGACCCAAAAAAGTTTTAACCAAACTTATAAAGCAGACGGTCCCGGAGGCAAACACCTTAAACCTGGAAAAGGTGGAGGACTTAGAAAAAGTTCTTAAAGCCTTGAAATGAGGAAGCCTTCCCTCAAACCCCAGTCGCTGACCCTTATTTCTTCCCTATTTAAAACTTTTAGGGCTACCAAGAATACAGCTATCCCCGGTATTATGTGCTTTGCCCTTCTGTCCTCCATACCTTTAAGTTTTTTCCTTTCCTCTACTTTCAGCCTTGAAAGCTTTTCCAAATACCTTTTTAAGGTTTTAAGGGTTAAGGTTTTTCCCGTAACCTTATCACCGTTGTAGGGGAAAACCTTATACTCCATAGCGGTTATGGTGGTTATGGTCCCCCCTATCCCCACTACTTCATCTACTTTATCCCTTATAATCTTAAACTCTTTTTCCAAAAAACTTAGTAACTCCTTTAATTCTTCATCTTTGGGCTCCCCGGAGGGAAAGAAGCTCTCCGTTAAATTAACTATTCCATAGGGTAAGGATATAACCTTTAAAACTTTTTTGCCTTCACCGTAGGTAAATTCGGTAGAGCCTCCCCCCTGGTCTATAACCAAGACTTTGCCCTTCAAGTTTAAGGGATAGGTTGCCCCCAAATAAGAAAGCTCCCCCTCCTCTTTGGGTGTTAAAAGTTTTACCCTATAACCTAAGTTTTCCACCTCATT
>WFPT01000130.1 GCA_015487365.1 Aquificaceae bacterium | reverse complement strand
GGTTTTAGCCAGGTAGCTAGTATAAACCTTTTGGGTAAGGGAGACTTTAAGAGACCCCTTTTGCACTTTCTTGTGTTTTTAACTTCTCTGGTCCTTGCAAACTTTCTTGCGGGTTTAAACCCAAAGAAAATTTTAAAAAACAAAACCTTGCTTCTCCTTTTACTCTTAACCTCTTACACCCTCCTCTTTGTTTTATTAATTAAAAAAGGTGAAAACAAGGTTTCAAGGTGGCTATTTGGTGGCTCCTTTCAGGTTTCAGAGTTTAGTAAGTTCGTCCTAATTCTTTTAAGTGGCTATATTTTGGAAAGGCAAAGGCTAAACCCAAAGCTTTTAATCCTCCTTTGCTTTATCTTCTTAACCCACTCATTCCTGATTTACCTACAACCCGACGTTGGAACCTCCCTTTACGTTCTAATAATCTTTTTAATGGCCCTGTTTTTAAGGTTGGGTTTAAGGAGGGGCTTTTTGGCCTTCTTTTTAACCCTCTTCATACCCTTGGGTGTTACCTTCGTCCTCTTTAAGGGCTACGCCAAAAGGAGGTTAGAAACCTTCCTTAACAAGAAACCCTATCAGGTGGAGATTGCAAGGCTCTGTATAGTAAGGGGTGGGATGTTGGGGGAAGGAATAGGTAAGGGCCTTTACAGCAAAAATTACCTCTTTGCTGGGGATAACGACTTTATATACGCAAGCTTGGGTGAGGAGATGGGGGTATTTTCCCTGTTTATAGTCCAAAGCCTTTACCTACTTTTGGCACTACGAATAGCTAAGGTAGGTAGAGGTCTTACCTCATACTTAATAGCTTTAAACTTTCTGCTGAGCTCAACCCTCTCCTTGGGCATAAACTTGGGCCTCTTACCCCCAAAGGGTATGGTCTCCCCCTTCCTCTCCTACGGCTCCACCAACCTCCTCTTCTCTACCCTCCTTCTGGCTGTTGCCAAGCTTGAAGGAAGCTACAAGGCTTCCACAACCCCCAACCCTATCCCTCCTAAAACGGGTAGATAGTATAACCCTTATACCCTCCCCCTTGAACCTCCTTATTAACTCCCTATACTCCCCCTCGTCTATACCTTCAAGGCCTTCCACCAAGGGGTTATACCTTAAAAGGGTTATGGAAACCTTTAACTCCTTTGCGTAAAAGATAAAACTTTCAACCTCCTCCTCCGTATCGTTTATACCCTTTAAGGGCATGTATGCTAAGCTAACCCTTTTCCTCTTCCTTTTAGATAGTTTTTTTAGCTCCTCCCTTAAAACTTCCATCAGGGCGTAGGCGTCTCCTTTTAGGTTTAACCTCCTCCTGTTTTTAAAGGAGTGCACCGAAAGGGTTATTCCGGAAAGGGGTAAGCCTAAGGCCTCCCTTAGGACCTTTAAGGGGAAGCCGGTGGTATAGAGGGAAACCTTTAAACCCCTCCTTTTAAAGAGTTTTACAGCTTCCTTCACGTTATTAAAGTTGTGTAAGGGCTCCCCTACCCCAGCTATAGCTATCTTCCTTATAGGTAGCTCCTTAGACAGAATTTCATACTGTTTGTAGATTTCCCATGGGGTAAGGTTTCTAAAAAGTCCCCTCTCCCCCGACTTACAGAAGGTGCAACCTACACTGCAACCTACCTGGGTGGAGACGCAGAGGGTATCCCCCCTGTAAAATACGCATTCAACCCTGCTCAGGTCGTCAAGTTCAACCAGATAGAGGGTATTCAGGGAGCTCTTCCTTTGGAGAGTAATCCTCATAGCTCTTACAGCAGTTTTTGCACCTTCTAATTATATTAGTGTAATCCTTTGGTAGAACCTGGCTTATGGGTAAGGTTATCACCTCCTTTTCCGCTTTAAGGGTTATTTCTTCCTTTAAGGGATTTACCGAGGCGACCCTGTAAGTTTTCCCCTTAAAGCCAATCTCTGTTCCCTCCTGAGGTAAAAACCTACTCAACCTATAATTTTCCCTTTCAAAGGAAAGACAGCACATTAATCTACCGCATATTCCCGTATACTTTTGGGGGCCGGTGGGTAACCTCTGCTCAAATATATCCACCAAACTTATGGAGTTAAACCTTTCTATGAACCTATAACAGCAGGGTAGCTCCCC
>WFPT01000129.1 GCA_015487365.1 Aquificaceae bacterium | reverse complement strand
CTCCATTTCCTATCCCATCACTCCCCAATCGGAGGCTGCCCATATGATAGGGGAGCTCTGGAAGGAAGGTTATGTAGGTGTGTATTTTAGGGGTGAGCACGAGCTGGGAGTTATGTCCGAGGTAGCGGGTGCTGCCATTGCGGGTGGTAGGACCATAACCACAACCTCAGGACCCGGAACTTTAAGGGCTATGGAAAACTTCCCCATGTGGGCTGGAACGAGGATACCCGCACAGCTGGTTTTAATGGCAAGGGGAGTGAATGCACCTTTAACTATACAACCCGATAACTTAGAGGTAGCCTTCCTTTTAGATACGGGTATGATGATTTGGTATGCGGAAACCGCACAGGAGCTCTTTGACCAAATAATAGCGGGGTTTGTGGTTGCGGAAATGCCGGAAGTTCATGTTCCAGTGGTAAATGTAATAGATGGTTTTTTCGTTTCCCACACAAGGGAAGCGGTTTATATTCCCCCAGACGATATAGCCTTACCCCCCTACGACCCTTACAAAGCCCCTTTACCTCCAATAGATATGGAATCTCCACCCGGAAGGTTTATGAGGGACCCCTTCGTAATGAAGTCCAACTATACTTCTTATGCAACCCACACCAGTTGGCAGTTTGAAGTAAGGGCTGCCATAGAAAGGGCAAGACCCCACATTAAAAAATACTTGGGAGGCCTCATAGAAGTCTTTGGAACGGAGGATGCACCTATTGCCTTCGTAGCCTGTGGGACCGCATCCGCCCAGTCCAAGGAAGCGGTAAAGATTTTAGAGTTTGAAGAAAACATAAAGGCAAAGGTAATAAAGCTTAGGACCATAAGGCCCTTCCCTTACAAAGAGCTCAGGGAAGCGGTAAAGGGAGTAAAGTATATATTCGTCCCAGAGTTTAACGTAGTAGGTTGGCTTGAAAGGGAGGTAAGGAAGGCCCTTTATGGATACAGTGATGCCAAAATCTATGGAGGGCCGAGGGTAGGTGGTGGAATGACCATGCCCTCGGAATTTATAGTTCAAGAGGTAAAACAAGTTTTAGGAGGTAAGCTATGAGCCTGAAAATATACAAAGTAAATGAAGAGTTTAGGGACATAGTTCCTAAGGAGGTTTTGGACTTAGAGGAGAAGGCCACCTGGGGAAACCCAAAGAGGGGAGTTATGGACCTACCCTACGCCAAGGAGCTCTTAGAGCAACACTCCCTTTGTGCGGGATGCCCTGAATCCGCAGCATTTAGGTATATCCTCGCCTCCCTACCCAACCCAGAGGACACCATAATAGTAAATTCTACGGGTTGCACCTCCTTGGTCTTCCCACACATAGCCCTACATACGGTCCATTCCCTGTTTGGAAACCAAAACTCTGTTGCCAGTGCCCTAAAAAGGGTTTTAGAGTGGAGGTTTCCCGACAAGGTAAAGGATGTGGTGGTCTTGGCAGGAGATGGAGCCACCGTAGATATTGGCCTTGATATGACCCTCCAATCCTTTTTCAGACAGGAAAAGATAACCACCATCTGCTTTGATAACGAAGTCTATGCAAACACCGGAGGACAGGACAGCGGAGAAACTCCAAAGGGTATGGAGTTTAAGATGGCCCCGGGTGGTAAGCAGTGGGACAAAGTTCCTATGTGGCAACTGGCGGTAGATTCTGGGTGCCATTATGTGGCAAAACTTTCCGTTTCTTCACCCAAAAGGGTGGAGCAGGTTATTAAAAAAGCCATATACGTTGCAAGGGAGGTAGGACCCACCTACGTCCATCTCTACACCCCCTGCATCTTAGAGCTGGGACTAAACTCAGACCAAGGCCTTTGGGAGATGAGGCAAAGAGACAAAGAAAGGTTTAAGTTCTTTGAATACATGAGCGAGGAGGCAAAGAAGGTAATAGAGGAAAAGAAAAAGGAGGGATTGATATGATAAAGAGGAGGAGGATTAACGTAAGGATGCCCGCAATAGGGGGACAGGGAGCGGTTACCGCCTCCCACATAATGAGCAC
This sequence comes from Aquificaceae bacterium, assembly GCA_015487365.1. Lineage (GTDB taxonomy): Bacteria > Aquificota > Aquificia > Aquificales > Aquificaceae > S012-77. The sequence goes on along the minus strand of WFPT01000129.1, from coordinate 1,688 downwards.
CGCCGCGGACTATGAAGGCTACTATGCGGTTTCCAATCCCTTTTACGGAGCGGAAAAGAGGATGGCACCCTCTGAAAGTTATGTTAGGATAGGTCTTGAACCCATCTACGACAGGGGAGAGGTGGTCTATCCGGACGTAATAATGGTCTTCCACCCAACCGTAATAACCCAAATGAAGTCCTACACCTTACCCTTCTACTCTGGAATAAAGGACTACGGCCTAATAATAATAAACTCCCACGAGGACCTCTTAACGGATGAGGACAAAGAATTTTTAAGCAAAAAGAAGGTTTTGGTCCTAACCTTTGATGCAACCAAGTTTGCCTTAGAGCATGCGGGAACTGAGCTTGCAACCAACATGGCCATGGTGGGAGCCTTCTTTGGAGCAACCCAGATAGTAAGTAAAAAGGCCATAGAAGAAGGAATAAAGGCAAGGTTTTTGGGAAAGTTTGTAGCCTCAGGAGGGACCGCAACCTTGGACTCTGCAATAGAGAGGAAGTTTAAAAAGAAGTTAGAGCTGATAGAAAAGAACATTCAGACCGCAAACAGTGCCTACGATTTTGCTCAAAACTGGGCAAAGGAGATGGGTTTAGAACCCTTCCTACCAAAGCCACAACCTGTTGAAGGGTGATGTGGATAGTCCTATTAGTCCTCTTCCTCCTACTCCTTTACAGTGCAGTAAGGATTTTACCCGAATACGAAAGGGGAGTGGTTTTTAGGTTAGGAAGGGTAATTGGAGCGAAGGGACCCGGTTTAGTAATTCTAATACCCCTAATAGATAGGATGGTAAGGGTTGATTTGAGGACCAGAACCTTAGACGTCCCGACTCAGGACATAATAACAAAGGACAACGTTTCCGTTTCCGTGGATGCGGTAGTCTATTACAGGGTCATAGACCCGGTAAAGTCGGTGGTGGAAGTTGAAGACTTTGACTATGCAACCTCCCAGATAGCCCAGACCACTTTAAGGAGCGTCTGTGGTCAGGCGGACCTTGACGAGCTCCTCTCAGAGAGGGAAAAGATAAACCTAAAACTCCAAGAGATAATTGACAAACAAACCGACCCTTGGGGAATAAAGGTGGTTACCGTAGAACTTAAAAAGATAGACCTACCAGAAGAATTAAGGAAGGCGATGGCAAGGCAGGCGGAAGCCGAAAGGGAAAGGAGGGCCAAGATAATCTCCGCGGAAGCGGAATACCAAGCCTCCCAAAAGCTCTTAGAGGCTGCCAAAGTCCTGTCCAAAGAGCCCATAGCCTTACAGCTCAGGTATTTAGAAACCCTCCACACCATCGGCTTACAGGGTGGGAATACAATAGTCCTCCCCTTCCCCTTGGAAATCTTAAAGGAGTTTTCTAAAAAAATTGAATAAAGGGGGTGTTATTATGAGGGTAGTTGCTTTACTTTTTATCCTTTTGGGGGTGGCCTTTTCCATTCCAGTAATAGTTATTGAAAAGGAGATTACCTCCAAGAGTGAGTTTTCTAAAAGCAACAAGAAGGTCAAAATTTACAGGGCTCTAAACTACCAAAAGGAAGTTTGGGAGGAAAAGACTGTATTTAAGGAAAGCCCAAACCCCGTTTCCCCCCTCTTGGAAAAGTTCCTTAAAGACATACCAAAACCAAAATCTGAGCCTAAAACGGAAGTAAGGGGGGGTGTAACGATTACCCACTTTAAGAGGGGTAAGGTGATAG
>WFPT01000128.1 GCA_015487365.1 Aquificaceae bacterium | reverse complement strand
ATGTAAAGGAGGTGGAGGCCATGAGAGAAATAAGACCCTTTGAGCCCTTTGAGGAGTTGAGGAGGCAGATTGACAAGCTCTTTGAAGAGTTCATCAGCCCCTCTTTCAGGGTTGAGGAGGTAGGTTTCCGTCCTCTGGTGGAGGTCTACGAAACGGACAAGGAGGTGGTGGTAAAGGCTGAGCTTCCCGGAGTTAAGAAGGAGGATATTGAGCTAACCTTAAAGGACAACAACCTAATCCTAAGGGGAGAAAAGAAGGAAGAGAGGGAGGAGAAAACCGAAACCGTCCACAGGGTTGAGAGGTTCTACGGGAAGTTTGAAAGGGTAATACCTTTACCCGTAGAGGTGGATGCTAAAAAAGCCAAGGCAAACTTCAAGGACGGAGTCTTGGAGGTAAGGATACCTAAGACGGAAAGCGCTCAAGAGACTAAGATTAAGATAGGTTAGTGCTCTCCTTCCCTCCCCTCCTCCCCGCCCTCTTTTTAAAGAGGTTAAACAGGTTCGTCGCTCTTGTAGAGTTAGAGGGTAAAGTAGAAAGGGCCCTTGTAAGGAATACTGGAAGACTGGAAGGGGTTTTAGAGGAGGGGAGGAGGGTCTTCCTCCTTAAAAAGGAAAGGGGTAAGTGCGGTTACGAGCTACTTTTGGCAAAAATCCCTAAGACCTTCGTTCTTATAAACAGTTTCTTTGCCAACAGGGTCTTTGAAGAATTTTTAAGGCAAGAGGGGTTAAACTTTAAGAGGGAGTTTAGGCTCCTAAATAGGAGGTTTGACTTTCTGGTGGAAGGTAAGACCTTGGTGGAGGTAAAGTCCGTTTGCTTGGCCAAAGGGGGTGTTGCCCTCTTTCCCGATGCACCCACTAAGAGGGGGAGGGAGCACCTGAGACTTTTAACGGAGTTAAGGGAGGAGTTTGAGCCTTTGGTGGTCTTTGTAGTCCTCAGGGACGATGCGAAAACCTTTAAGCCCAACTGCGAGGTGGATGAGGAATTCTGCAAGGAGTTTAAAAGGTATAAGGGCTTTGGACTGAGGCACTTGGTCCTCTTTTGCTCGGTTAAAAGGGAGGGTGTAGAACTTAGGGGAGTTTTGAGTGGCTAAGAGGGTTTTCCTTTCGGTAGGGGATTTTTCAGCTTCCAACTACCTTTACCACATCTTCAAGGGCCAAAGGGAGTTTGAGCTCTATGGTATAACCGACGATAGGTTGGAGAGCATAGGGGTAAAGTCCGTAGGTAGGATTGAGGAAATATCCGCAACGGGCCTGATAGAGGTCCTTTCCTCCCTAAAAAAAATAAGGGAAGTCTTTAAAAGGAGTTTAGAGAAGATAAGGGAGTGCGATAGTGTAATCCTGTGCGATGCCCCGGGCTTTAACCTGAGACTGTTAAAGAGGATAAAGAAGAAGAAGGTAATTTACTTTATATCTCCACAGGTTTGGGTTTGGGGTAAGGGGAGGGCGGAGCTGATAGCCCAAAGGTGCAAACATCTTGTAGTCATACTGCCCTTTGAAGAGAAAATCTATAAGGCTTATGAAGGTAAAAACTTTAAAGTCCATTACTTGGGTCATCCCTTGGTGGATTTGGCAAAGCCCAAGTTAAGGAGGGAGGAGTTCTTTAAAGGTAAATTCTTGGGGATTTTTGCGGGAAGTAGGTGGTCGGAGGTAAAGGTTATGGGCCCATACCTTTTAAAGGTCTTTGAGGAATTTTCGGAGGAATTTTACGCAATTTTACCTACCTTTCCAGCCTTTTACGGTTTTTTAAAGGAAAAGTTTAAGGGGGTTAAGGCCAAGGTCTTACTCAATTACTCTTATGAAACTATGGCTTACTCTGAGGCCAGTTTAATAACCTCGGGGACAGCCTCCCTTGAAGCGGGACTATTAAAAAATCCCCACTTAGTTTTGTATAGGGTAAATCCTGTAACCTACCTAATAGCAAAGACCTTGATAAGGCCAAAGTTTTTAAGCCTAGTAAATATACTCTTAAAGGAGGAGGTAGTTCCCGAGGTAATTCAAAGGGCTCCGGAAGTAGCTAAGAGAAAACTTATAAAGGTTTTGGAAGAAAGGGAAAGGATTAAAAGGAAGTTGGAAAATTTAAGGGAGATTCTGGGGGGGGAAGGAGTTATAAACAGACTTAGGCAACTTTTCTTTGAGATAATTT